>JAWCLH010000011.1:432-81979 GCA_038851035.1 Thermoplasmata archaeon | reverse complement strand
GGACGGGAAGACCGGGCCGCCGTCCCTGTCGAAGCCGAACCCGTGGCGCTCGAGGCCGAACTTTGTCAGCCAGGCGTTCAGTCTTTTGAAGTCGATCTCCATCTCCTCGTTGAAGGCCTCGCTTGATGAGTAAATGTAATGCCCCCCGTCCGGGCGGAGGTCCACGAGATGCTTTATATCGAAGAAGCTGAAGGCGACGAGGTAGTCGCCCGGACTCTCTCTTATCGCCTCCGGCCTCACCGTGGCGCTCGAGTATTGTTCCAGAACCCACTCCTCCCAGCCCAGGTCCACTCCCTTCGGGGAGTCGTATATCAGAATGTCGTCGCCCGGCGCGGGCGTCGCGGGGTCCACCGTCCTCATTGCGTGGAGGAGGTACGCGTCCTTTGTCGTTACGACGAGCCGGCGGCGGCTCTCCCGCGCCGCTTTTAGGAATATTTCAAGCCGCTCGATGTTCCTGGGCCCGAAGTCGGCGATGGCGAATTCTTTACCGAAGGACGCGATGAGCTCCCTCGCGTTCCTGAGCACGTCCGCCTCTGTGGTCCATCGCCCCCGCCGCTCGTCGATGTTCGTGCCCTCCATGAACAGGATGTAGGGCCTGGGGGCTCTGGCCTTCTCGATGAATTCCAGAGTCTTCCGGGCATGGAGGCCGTGCATCCTGATGTCGCCGGTGTAGACCACGGGCCCCTGTGGCGTCTCCAGGATTGCCCCGACGGCTCCCTTGACGGAGTGGTCCACGGGGGCCCACCGAATTCTCAGCCCGGACACGCCCTTTCTCAGCTCGCCCGCTTCAAGGCTCCTTCCGCGCGACGTTGAGGGCCAGGGAAACCCGCTCCAGAAGGCCTCGAACTCCCTCGACCATCCGCCCTCAAGTATACAAACGTCGCGCCCTAATCGCATCGGCTCGCGGGCCGGCTGGAGGACCGGGACGCCTCGCTTCTCCTGAATTCGGCGGGCGTTGAAATAGAGAATCTCGTGCCCGAACTCTCCCTTTCCGGAGTCCTGCACGGCCCTCATGATCGCCGCGCTCATCGCGCTCGTGACCACCGGAATATCCGGCCGCAGGAGACCGATGTTGCCCACGTGGTCCATGTGGGCGTGGCTGGCCAGTACAAAATCGATTTTCCCAGCCTCCGGCCCGGTCAATCCGAAATCGGGGAGGAGGACGTCATCGCGATACAGGCCTCGCGCGTCTGGGACTATGCCCATCGTCACGAGGTCCTGGAGACCGGCGGTTGCGCGCGGCTTCATATACTCTTCGTAGTAGCGGGAGAGGACCGAGTAGTTGAGGCCGAAGTCGAGCATCACGCCGAGCCCGTCATAATTAAGAAGGAGCTTTGTGCCGCCTATGGTGTCGGTGCCGTCGAGGGCCAGAAGGCGCATTTGCTTTCCCCTCGACCAAACATGATGTGAGTATATATGCGCTTTGTAAATATTGCATATTGTTTCACGGAGCTGGAATGCCCGGCATTTATTAATCCAGGGGCTGCGGAGGTCCGGCGCCGGGAGGATTATATCCCAATAGAACCCATTATAAAATCCCGCTGCCAGGCCTCGGGTCATAATGTTTAAATAAGATGAAATTCATGGATAATCGGTGGAGGGCCCCTTTATGGTCGATTGCATAAAGTGCAATGATAGACCGGCAAAGAACGGCCCGTTTTGCGATGTCTGCGCCCGGGCGGCCTATCAGTATCTAGGGAAGCATATCGTCCCCGAGGACATCTCCATCAACCAGCGCCGCCTGAAGAAGTGATTTAAAGCCTTCTCTGTCAAATCGCGTGCTCGGGCTTCCCTTCCCGAGGGAGCTCTACATGATTAGGGTAGGGGAGTCCGGAGGGGAATTCCCGGGCGGGCCCTTCTCTTGATTGCCCTAATATCACAGCATGAAAGCTTTTTCATGGCCCCAGGAAATTTCTCCGGGAGAAAGTATTTATGGGATATCACAGCAGCCCTCAGCCCAGTGCCAGGAACTGCTCCACCGGGACGTGGACCACCCTGCCGCTCAGGAAGGGCGCGGGGCACTCGTGCACGAGAATTCCCCAAGGGCATCTGTGCCTCGCCATCGAGAATCTCACCTGCCGCTCACCTTTGCTACCCCACCCGACCTCGACCGCGATCTTGACACGCACCTGGAGCACGAAATCCGCCCCACCATCCGCGTCGTCATAGTGAAGAGAAGACCCCGGCACCCGGGCCAGCACGCCGGCCACCGCGGCCTCCAGCAGCGGCCCCTGGCGCTCCGAGGGGTCGGTGCCCGAGGCGTCCAGCACCGCCGCCATCATCGAAGGGGCAGCGAAGTACGTGCGCTTCTTCCGGCGAGCCCCGCGGCCGGCCGAACCCGCGACGGGAACCTCGAGAAGGAGGTCCACCCTGGCGAGGGCGTCCATCAGCGAGAGCACCGTGGCGGGCGGGAGGGAGAGCTCCGAGGCCATCTTCTGGACGCTCCTGTCCGGCGAGTCGGCAACAAGCGTGATGGCCTGCATGGCGGCCCGCAGGGTGCTCCTGTCGAAGCTCCCGATTCCCGGCAGGTCGACGTTGACGATGCGCTCGATCAACCTGTAGGTCTTGTCCCAGGCGCCCCGCAGGTCGGGGTCGTCCATGGTCGAAGGGAGGCTCCCAGCCATCAAAAACCGACGGACGAGGTGCTCCAGGTCCGGCAAGAGAGCCAGTTCCGCGCCGACCGTGCGGGCCTGTCTATTGAAGAACTTCAGAGCCGCGACAGGTCCGGCGGCAGCCGTCAGCTCTTCGAGTGACGGACCCGGTCGGACTTTCCTACCGGTCAGAACGAGATACTCCAAAAGTCCGGGGGGGGTGACCCTCCAGGTGACCGCCCTCCTCGCCACATCCGCGTTCATCCGGAGCGCCAGGGCTGAGGAGCCGCTCACGACGACCTGGACAGAGCGCGCCTCGTCGTGCACGGCCTTCACTGCGAGACCCCAGTCCGGGACATACTGGGCCTCGTCCAGGAAGATGAATATCTTTTTCGTCTGGACAGCGAGGTCTCCGCCCAGTATAGCTTCGTAGGCGTGCAGGGCCCGGGTCAGCGAGGCCCCGGGGAGGGCCGCCAGCCTGTCGCAGGGCAGGTAGAGCCGCCTCTCGGGTGGCACGCCTTCACCGGCGATTCGCTGGTAGAGCTGGAGCAGAATCGTTGTCTTCCCGACGCCCCTCAGTCCGAGGAGAACGACGAGCCTCTCCGCCCCCGCGTCTCCGCGCAGGAAAGCGAGCGAGTTCGAAATCACCCTGTCGAGAACAAAGCGCTATGTGAAGGGCTTACCGTCGGCTGAGGCGGTGAGACGCGGTGCGATTTCCGGCATCAGGGACAGCTGCCTTCTGACAAGCGCGCCTGCATTCATCGAGATGCCGGATTTCATTACTATTCATTATAGCCTACAGATATATATATCACTGTTCATTAAAATGAACAGCCATTCTTTTTTAAAATAGAGCTCTCTCACTCGGCCCCCGTGATGATTTGACCGGGATCAAGCTCGCGGACGTATCGCGGTTTCACCGGCCCACGGGAACCGTTCCACCGAGGCCATGACACCACCTCCTTCTCGGCGTCCGGTGGCCCCCCGTCTCCTTCATTCCTCATCCTCTCCCCCTCCTTTAGCAACCTTGTCCGCCCGCGCCAGCGCCCCCTGCCTTCTGGCGAGGGCTATCTCGTCCCTCATAGTCTCACTTGCATTTTTTATTATGGTGAGGCCTCTCTCGATTGTGTCCACCTTTCCGCCTATTTTGTCCAGCATCTGACCCATCGCCTCGAGAGCCCTCCTGTACTCCCCCGCCTCTCCCTCCTCCCTCATCCTTATATACCTCTCCTGAAGGAGGTGCGCCACCGGGAAGACTTCCCTGTATGTGCACACATACACTCCTTCCGCCCTCCCTATGCCGACCAGCTCCGGCGCCAGCTCGAGCACACCCTCCGGCACGACAAGGATGCAGGAGTCAATCGTGTTGGGCGTGTTTTGGTACTTCCGTACCTTCTCTATCTCGCCCCTCACTTTATTTATTATCTCTCTCTTTATATCTCTCTGCTCGTCGGGCCCGGCGCTCCGGTAAGCCTCGAGGAGCTCGAATACATCGGGGAGCTTGGAGTCGATCGGGATGTGCATCCCGTCCCCCAGGCACCAGGCGAACTCGACCGGCCCGCCCTCGGTCTGGAGGTTGCACCTGACCACGCCCGCCACAATCGACTCCCTCAGGGCCTCTTTCAGGAGCTCCTCGCCCACCATGCCCCTGCTCTTGGTCCCGGCCACCGCTTTCGTGAATGTCTCAATCATCCTGTTCATGTCGGCGATCTGGGCGTCGCGCCTCCTTTCGATTTCCTCCCTCGAGCGCCCCTGCTCCATGAGGAATCTCTCGGTGGCGAGCTTCTGCTCCTCAAAGAACCTCCTGTTGTGCTCCATGAGGTCCCGAATTCGCTTCTCCTTCTCGGCGTCAGTCTGGGCACTCTTCTCGGACATCTCCTGAAACAGCCGGTGGATGTTTCCTACAAACTCGCCGAACCTCCTCTCGCGCTCCTGCTCAAATCTCTGCCTCTCCGCGTCCAGCCTCTCGCGGGATCTCTCGATTTCGACAAAGCGCGCCTTCATCTCCGCGATCTGGGCCGAGAGACCGCTCAGCGCATAGCTCTGGGTTGACAGGTCCACGGACTGGTACATCCTGAGGCGCGCGAAAAAGAAGCCCGCCGCGAAGCCCGCAACCAGCCCGATCAGCAGAAGCAGCACCTCAATCATCGCAACCCGACCCGGACCCGTTCTTTGATTGATTCCGGGGCTATTTTTTATTTATGGTCTCGAAATGGCCCACCGAAACCGTTTTAATTCGCCCCCCTCTTGCGGATGGAGGTAGCATGCGCCCCGAGAACGGCGAGCAGGCGCCCCCGCGCGCTCGCGGGACGGACGACGACGAGGAGGCCCCCCTGCGCCACAGGAAGGCCGAGGACTTCAGCGAGTGGTACAACGAGGTGGTCGAGAGGGCGGGGCTCTGCGACAAGAGGTACCCCGTGAAGGGCCTTAATGTCTGGACGCCCTACGGCTGGAGGGCGATGGGCCTAATCGACTCGGCCATCCGCGCAATGATGGAGGAGACGGGCCATCAGGAGGTCTGCTTCCCCCTCCTCATTCCTGAGGACCAGTTCAGGAAGGAGGCGGAGCACATCCGGGGCTTCGAGGACGAGGTCTACTGGGTGACCAGGGCCGGGGGGAGCGAGCTGGATGTGAAGCTCCTCCTCAGGCCGACCTCGGAAACGGCGATGTACCCCGTGCTCTCCCTCTGGATTCGGAGCCACGCGGACCTTCCTCTCAAAATCTTCCAGATAGTGAATGCCTTCAGATTCGACACCAAGCAGACCCGGGCATTCATAAGAATGAGGGAGTTCCACTTCTTCGAGGCCCACACGTGCCACAGGGACTTCGAGGACGCCGAGAGGCAGATTGCGCAGGACCTCGAGATAATGAAAAGACTGGCGGAGGGCCTCTGCCTGGACTACATGGTCTTCAGGAGGCCCGAGTGGGACAAGTTCCCCGGGGCGCACTACTCGCTCGCCTGCGACACGCTCATGCCCGATGGCCGAACGCTGCAGATCGGGACAATCCATCAGTACAGGGACAATTTTGCGAGGGCCTATGGCATAACCTACGAGGACGAGAGCGGGGAGCACCCCCACGTGCACCAGACCACCTACGGCATGAGCGAGAGGCTCTTGGGGGCGGTGGTCGGCGTCCACGGCGACGACGGTGGCCTGGTGCTCCCGCCCGCGATTGCACCCGTACAGGTGGTCGTTGTGCCAGTGCTGGCGAAGGAGATGAAAGAGCCGGTGATTCAGGCCGCGCGGGAGCTGGCGGCGGAGTTGAGGTCCTGCGGCCTCCGCGCCCACCTCGACGACCGCGACATAAGGCCCGGTGCGAAGTACTATTACTGGGAGATGAGGGGCGTCCCGCTGAGAATTGAGCTAGGTCCGAGGGACATCGAGAGGAGGCAGGTGATTCTGGTCAGGAGGGACACGCGCGAGAAGCTCGCCGTTTCCCGTGACGGGGTGGGGGAGGAGTCGAGGGCCCTTCTGGACCGCATCGCCCTGAACCTCCTGGAGCGGTCCAGGGAGCTGATGAGGCGCGGAATCAGGGACATCACAGACCTCGTCGAGGAGGCGCCAACCGGTATTCTCAGGGCGGGCTGGTGCGGCTCCGAGCCCTGCGGCCGCGAAATCGAGGATAGGCTGGGCGTCAGGATGCTCGGGACCCTCTTCGGCGGAGAGAGCTACAGCGGGAAGTGCGTCGTTTGCGGCAGGGAGGCTGGGGCCGCGGCCTATCTTGCGAGAACCTACTGAAGGAGTGCGGACCGCGACCTTTCTGGCGGGGTCTGCTGACGAAATGCGGGGCCGGGGTTCGCCGGGCCGATAGGCCCACGTTCCCGCGAGGATTCGGCGGCCATTTGCGTGGGGTGGGATTGCGCGGGGCTACCCGGTTTTGAAAAAGAGCCAGCTCTCCTGCCTCTCCCCCGGCCTGGGCTTGAGCCGGATGAGGCAGTACCTCCCCCCCAACCTCCTGCCCCTCAGGTTGAAGACCCATTTCCCCTCGGCGATTTCGATGGGTTCGTACCTGCCGCTGTCCCAAATTCTGACAGTTCCTGCCCCGTAGTTCCCGGGCGGAATCTCGCCCTCGAATGTCCCGTAGCCGAGGGGGTGGTCCTCGGTGGCCACCGCCAGCCTCTTCACACCAGGCTCCGAGGGCGGCTCCTTCGGAATCGCCCAGCTCTTCAGAACGCCGTCCCTCTCCAGCCGCAGGTCCCAGTGCAGTCTGCGCGAGGAGTGCTCGTGGATGACGTAGTAGTTCCTCATCGCCTCCCTGTCCACCTCCATCTCCCGGAAGCGCTGTGCGAAATCGGAGGAGAGCTCGGGGGTCGGGGTGGCTCCTCCGGAGGCGCCCGGACCAGTCCTTGGAGCTTCAGAGTTTTTCGCAGCTGCGCGCTGATTCTCCTTTTCCCGCTTTGCCTCGGTGCCCTCGGCCCCGCGCTCCACGGCCGTGTCGAGCGTGGTCTGCTTTCCGGCCGCTCCGGGCCTTCCCTTTCTCCTTCCCGTCATTCAGCCACCTCGGGCAGTGGACGAGGGGCAGCGCGGGCTCAGGAGGCAGCGTCCGCAGTCCGGGGCCCTCGCTTTGCATGTGTAGCGGCCTAGGAAAACGAGTAGGTTCGTCGCCCTCCCCCATTTCTCGCGCGGGAAGAAGGCCATCAGGTCCCTCTCGATTTTCATTGGGTCCTTCTCCTTCGTCAGGCCGAGCCGGGCCGCGACCCGCCTCACGTGCGTATCCACGGCGATACCCTCGGAAACCCCGAAGGCACCGGAGAGAACGATGTTGGCGGTCTTTCGCGCCACACCCGGCAGTCTGGTCAGCTCCTCCATCGTGCGCGGGACCTCGCCCCCGAACTCGTCCACAATCATTTTAGCCGCCCCAAGCACGAGCCTCGTCTTTGCGCGATAGAAGCCCGTGGAGCGAATCTCCTGCTCGAAGGTCTCCGGGTCCGCGGAGGCGTAGTCGGCGGCTGTTCTGTACTTTTTAAAGAGCCGCTCCGTGACTTCATTGACCTTTTTGTCGGTGGACTGGGCTGAGAGAATCGTGGCGACGAGTAGTTCGAGCGGGTTCGAGAAGCGCAGCTCGATGCGCGCGTCCGGGTGCATCTTCTCAAGGCTCTCGAGAACAAACGACGGCGTGAGGGCCTCTGGTTTCCCTCGCCTCTTCTTCGCGGGCATGGGGCCACCGGGCCTCAATCGGGAGCGGAGGTGATAAGTTTTGCTGGCCTCTTGCCGCGGAGGGCGCACGGCTTTGGAGGATGGGGGAGGGGACGCGAGCCTCCCTGCGCGATGGTTTTTCCAGACCGGTATCCCGAGGGGCAGGAGAGAGAGCATACCCGGCGACTCGATGGCGGCTCCGGAGCCGATAGACTTGTGGGACGCGGGGGGGCGAGAAGAGCAGCCCGCACGTTCACGGTCACATTGTTTGTATCAAAATTATTAAATAAGCGGCGGGTCAATGAAAATATCGCATGATGCCGGAGCCGGGACTTCTGGCGGGTGGGCCGCGAGGGGGCGGGCCGAGAATCTCGCTCATGAGAGCGAGGGCCTCGGTTCTCATGGCCGCCCTCCTCCTCGCCCTTCCCCTGCAGACACATGACGCCGGGGCGAGGGTCCCGGAGGCGAGGTCCGTCTTCAGCATCACATCGCTCGACGGAAATTTGAGCGAGCTCGTCGTGTCCCTCGAACCGGGCGCCACGAACGACTCCGCTGCCCTGACATTCCCGTCGAGCGCGGAGGTGGTCTCGGCCTCGCTGGCCCTGACACCACTCCCGTTCACGGACGGCGGCACCGACTTCCCCCTCGGGCCCGAGCTGGACATTGGCGCTGACGGCTCCATAGAGTGGGCTTACAAAGGCCTCGGCTACGGCGCGCTGGGCCACCAGACCCTCTTCCACGACGGCTCCGCCGCATCGGAGGGCTACAACCTGAGCTTCGGCCCGGGCCAGAATAGAGTCCTGCTCACGAGGCTTCCCGCGAACGCCTCAATTACCGGGGCCTCGATGGTCGTTGGGGGCTGGCCCACCCCCTTCTGGGGCGACCCGGTCAGCGTCACCCCGCCCACGTTCTCGGAGAAGGAGGCCACGCCCTTCCTCCTCGCCGCCGGCGACAGGCTCTGGTGCGCCTGGGCGACGAAGGACCCGCAGATAAGCGACGGGACCGATTCCGACATAGTCGTCAGCTGGAGCCTCGACGGCCTGAGCTGGTCCGAGCCCGAGGAGATCTCGCAGAGGGGCGACATCCTCGAGGACGACTCGCCGTCCATAATCGAGTACGGGGGCAGAATCTACGTCGCATGGTCGGCGGCGAAGAGCGAGAGCGTCTTCTCGCCCTCGATTGTCTACATCCGCTGCTGGGACGGGAGCGGCTGGCGGAGGGCGGAGCGCCTGACGCCGCCGGAGCTGCTCTACATGAACGACTGGCCCCAGATGGCGGTCTACCGCGATAGGCTCTTCGTTTTCTGGAGGACGACGGATCCGCGGCTCGCCAGCATCCACGACACCGACGACATGGACATCGTCTACCGGGTCCATGACGGCTCCGACTGGACCGGCACATTCGAGCTCACGCCGGGCTGGAGCACGGAGATCGACTGGAGCCTCAACACTGTCCTCTACAGGGACAGGTTATATGTTTTCTGGGACATGGACGTCGACGCCACCAGCGGCTTCACCGTGGACATCTTCTACCGCTTCTTCGACGGTTTCCGCTGGAGCGACGCCTACAACATCATCCCCCAGCCTGACCGCGAGCTCGACGAGATTCCGAAGAGCTGCGTCTACCGGAACCCCGCCACGGGCAGGGACGAGCTCTGGGTGGCGTGGGTCCGCGGCAGCCCGAACCTGCACGATTTGGACATAATGGTCAGGGGCTACGATGGGGAGCGGTGGGGACCGATGATCGAGCTCACGCCGCCGGGCGAGGAGAAGGACAACATGGGCCAGGAGCTGCTCGAGTACGACGGGAGGCTCTACGTCGTCTGGGTCACCGGGACCAACACCTCCGTCGAGACCAACGAGACGATGAACGTCTACAACACCTACGGCGACGTCATCATCAGGGCCTACGATGGATACAGCTGGAGCGAGAGGATGGAGCTGACACCGGGCGAGGAGAACGACAACGCCAACTCGCCCACCATAGCCGTCTTCAGGGACAGGCTCTACGTGGGCTGGGCCTACCCCTACAAGGCCCCTCCGGGCGGGAGGGAGAGCTGGGACATCATCGTCCGCAAAATAGACTTCAGGCCAGTGGTTCTGGAGGTGGACACCGGGAACGACGGCACGACCGACTGGGGCCCCTCGGAGCTCCAGTCCACGAACGAGCTAGTGCCGATGTTTTCTGAGGACATCATGGGCGCTCTGGCGGCCCAGGAGCGGTGGAGGGACGACTGGGGGAACGAGCTCTGCGACCTCAGCATCAGGCTCAGCTCGGTCCACCCGAGCACGGTTTTGGTTGGAAACCTAAGCATCCGCTACTCCCTGACCGTGCGCTTCGAGAACATCTCTGCAGTCCTGAACTCGATTCTCAGGGAGAGGGGGGGGCAAGGCAGGTCGGAGGGCAACGTCACCATCCCGCTCAGGCTCGCCGCCCATTCATACGGAAAGCTCAGAATTCAGGACATCAACATCACCTACATCATCAACCTCCCGCCGGTCCTCCTCGAGCCCATCCCGGACTTCCGCTTCCCTGAGGACACGGATCTCATCGGCGCCATCGACCTGGAGGACTACTTCTGGGACGACTGGGACGATGGGTCCCTCGCCTTCGAGCTCATTTATGAAGAGAACGAGCGCGGAGTGGACGCGGTTCTGGAGGGCAGCGTGCTCTCCTTCTACACGCCGACGGAGAATTGGTTCGGCAGCGCGAGGGTCCAGCTTAGGGCGCTGGACCGCGCTCGTCTCTGGGTGGACGGAAACCTAATCAACGTGACAGTGGAGCCGGTCAACGACCCGCCGGTGCTTGAGCCAATACCAGACGTCGTGTCGTATGTGGGCAAGGTCGTTTTCATCGGTCTCAGGGCGACGGACGTCGAGGGCGACCCCCTGAGCTTCTCCGCCGACACGGAGCTCTTCGCCATCCAGCCTGTCCCGGGCGAGAGGGACAGCGCCTTTGTGCGCTTCGTGCCCCGGAGCCCGGGGGTGTTCAAAGTGAATTTCAGCGTCTCCGATGGGAACGGCGGGAGCGACTCGCAGGAGGTCGGGTTCCGAATTCGAGACAGGGTCTCCGCCGGAGCCACTGAGCTGTGCCCGAGCTGGCTCGTCATGGTATTGGTGGCCACGGGGGCGGTCGCTCTGGCGGAGTGGTACCGCAGGCGCCTGCTCAAGGAAACCGGCCCCGTGGTCCCGCCCGAGGAAGAGTTCCCCGAGGAGGCGGTCTTCTCGGGGAGAATTAGGACGGTGAGAAGGGAGGAGGCGGAGGGGGAAAAAGAGGGGCCTGAGAGGGAGGAGGACGGGAGTTCCCGGGGTCCTCCCGACGACGAGCTCGTAGAGGTGCTGGACGGCGTCCCGGGAGGCCGGTTGGGGGACGGCGCCGCTGAGGCCCCTGAGCGGCCGCGGGACGAGGAACTGGGGGCCGATGACTTCCTGGTCTGGGACGGCGACGGATGGAGGAGGCCGGAAGGGTAGCTGGGCGTTCGGGGAGGGTGAATTGAGGTAGAAACCGGGTAGCTGGCCTGACAGGGACAGAGGCTTAGAAGCAATGCGTTTCGCGAAAGGGCAATCAGGCGCGCCCGCGCGGCAGGCCCGGTTGTGGTGAGCAGCACCGATGCCACAAGCCATGCGTGGAGTCGCGAGCGTGGGGCTCAAGCCACCGCTCTGCGGGCTGCCTGAATCTCCATCGCGACCCTCTTGAGCCTCTCGATTCTGCGCAGGACCTCAGCCCTGAGCATCGCTAGAATCTCGCTCAGCGGCGCTATGTAATATTTGTAGGCGAGCCTCCTGCGCGGCGTGACCGAGACGACCCTCCTCACGACTCCCCTGTTCACGAGCGTCTGGAGATGGCTCCTCAGGCTGCGCTCGGATATCCTGACCCTGCGGGATATCTCGGCGAAGCTCAGCCTGCGCCCGTGGGCCGCCAGCACCTCGATAATCGCCGCGCAGCCCCTTGGAAATCCCAGTCCCCTGGTGACTTCCGCCGCGAAGGCCCTGAGGTGCCCGGTGGCGCCGCATCCCATGGCGGATGGAGGATATGCGGCTCCGATATTTATTTATTTTTATTTGCCGAGGTATGCAAATCAATAAATACATGCACGGGTATCCTCGGCCCGGATGGCCGGCGGCAGCAGTGAGGGGGGAGGCGCTATGATAGTGCTCTCGGCCTCGCGAGCCGAGATGAGCCACTATGGCTACAACCCCTTCGTCGCCTTCACCTGCACATTCCCGCAGCTCTTCTCCAAAATCGCTCTAGAAAAATACTTCACACCCGACGACCTCGAGGACGGAAGGGCGCGGTTCGCTCCCTACGGCCTAAGAAAGGCCGAGGCCCTTCTCGCCAAGGAGTTTGGTAGGGAGAACGTCGTGGTGTCGCACTACAACAACCTCGGCAGGTTCATCGGGCCGGGGACAAAGATATTCGCGGCGACAACAATGGACCCAATGGGGTTGGCCTATGTCTCGACCACCTACAACTCCCTTATAGGGTTCGGGGGGGAGTCTCTCAACGCGGTCGAGTTCAGGAGGATGATGCGGCACCCCGCGATTCGGAAATACAGGCCGAAGGTGGTCGTGGGAGGGCCCGGCGTCTGGCAGATTCGCGACACGAACTCCCAGAAGCTTTTCGGCATAGACCTCCTCTTCCAGGGCGAGTGCGAGAGGGATCTGGTGGAGATATTCCATAAAATTTTGAACGGGGAGAAGGTTCCGGAGTACTATGTCGCGACCAAACCCGACCCCTCAGAGATACCCCCGATAACAGGGGCCGCGACCTACGGAACCGTGGAGATAATGCGCGGCTGCGGCCGCGGGTGCCACTTCTGCACACCGACGATGAGAAAGAGGCACTCCTTCTCCCTGGACCACATAATGAAAGAGGTCGAGATCACCGTCAGGTGCGGCTCGAAGGCCATATTTACCACAACCGAGGACATCTTCCTCTACGAGTGCGGGCCGAACTTCGTCCCGAACAGGGAGAAAATCGTTAATCTTTTCAGAACCATCGCCTCCCACCCCGGTGTCGAGTACATCCTCCTCTCCCACGCCTCGCTCGCCCCTGTGGTATACGACCCGAAGATAACCGAAGAGCTCGCGCCCATTCTTATGGAGAAATCGCCCTGGGGCCCGGAGCAGGGCTACAGGGAGAGGTTCATCACTGTCGAGGTCGGGATAGAGACGGGGAGCGCGGCGTTGATGCGGAAGCACATGAGGGGCAAGGCGCTTCCGTTCAGCGTGGACAGGTGGCCTGAGCTGGTCGTGCAGGGCATAGGGATAATGAACGACAGCGGGTGGTGGCCACTGTGCACGATAATGACCGGGATGCCTGACGAGACCGAGGAGGACGTAATCGCCACGCTGGAGCTCGTGGATGAGCTGCGCTACCACGGGGCGAAGATGTTCTACACGCCAGTGGTTTTTATTCCAATTGAGGAGGCGATTCTGAGCAAGGCGAAGCGGTCCGACCTCAGGAACTTCACCGAGCTGCAGTGGGAGTTCATAATGAAGTGCTGGAGGAACAACATGGACTTCTGGATGCCCCAGCTCAGGTCATCAGTGGCGCTGGCCTCGTTCATCTATTTCATATCCTACCTCTTCTGGAAGCACGGGAGCAAGATAGGCGCCCCGATGAGGTACCTGATGGGCTTCCCTTACTACTACACAAGCAAAAAGGTTGGCAGGGAGTGCGACAGGGAATACTGCCTTGATGGCCGGCGCAGTCCGCTCAACGCAAATGCGGGCCAGGGGCAGGCCGGAGAGCTCGGGGGAGTCGGAGAGGCCAGCCCGGAGAGGCGAATCTAGCACGGGGAGCAGGATGGGCCTGGGGCGCGAGCCCGCGCAGGCGCTTCGCAGTCGGAGAGATGGGTTGTTCTTCTGTGGCTTATAGTGACAGTGAAGGTGGCGAAAAAGGCCAGGCCCGAGGTTGTGTCTACCCGGCCTTTCCATAGTATTTGTAATCCACGGTGGCTGACCAGTCGTTGCCCGGGTCCACCCACACAAAGAATCCGATGGGGCCGATTGGGTCATCGCCCGCGTTCTCGCACGTCACCCGCAGCGTCCAGCCCCGACTGTTGTCCTCGATTTTGCTATCAGTTATATTGCTCACCTTTATCGTCAGTGTTGCCTGGCCCTTCATGCCCTCCGTCTTCTGGGTGACGTTCTGTCCGTCTGGAGAGGAGAGGGTGAAGGTCATCGTGTCCGGTCTCGACTCGGACATGTCGTCGGTCCAGGTGCACCTGACCGTGACCTCATAGATGTTGGTCACGTTGGTCGAGTTGCCCCCGCCAAAGTCGATCGCGTACTCGACCGTCTGGCCTTCGGGAACGAGCTCCCCTTGTATATTAATTGTCTGCCCCGTTTTCGACTCGAGCTTGAAGTGGGCCGGCGGCGCGGGCTTGGATGGCCCGATGGAACCTCCCCCACCGCCGAGGGCTGCGGCCGCCACCACGACCACCACGACCGCAACAACGATTCCGAACAGAAACATCTTCTTCTTCATAAGCCCGCCAATCGCCATCCGCTTCCCGGGGACCGTGAGCGCGCTCCGACTCTCTTCCTGGACCGCCTGGGCATTTCGCGGCTGCTTCGCCCCCTGCTGACCGGTCTCGCCCATTCTCTCTCCCTGATTTCAAAGGTATAGTTGCGAAATTTATATATTTTGGTATTGTTGGCTCCTCAACAACGGCTGCACTGGGGTCCGCCCGGGCCTCGGGTCGGCAACCTGTCCCGCAGCGTCGGGAGCAATAATGGGAGGGACTGGTCAGGGCACGGGCGCTCAGTGCATCCACATCGGGAGCTGACGGTCGTAGCCCGCGAGCTTCAGCCCCGTCAGGGCCGCGGCATTGTAGGTCAGGGCCCTGAGGTCCTCGGGGCCGAGCGCGGCGGTCGATGTGTGGCCCGTGGCGGCGGTCAGCACCCTGACCTCGTCCGTGAGGGCCTGGAGATAGTTCGCCAAGCTCCTGCCCGCGAGCCTCCAGTCCAGCTCCGGAGCCGGCCCTGGGGCGGCTGTGCCTAGGTGAGCTCCACCACCGCCCTCCTCCAATCGAATCGCAATCATGGCGCCCTCGGGCACCCCGACCGCGTCCGCGCCAAGCGCGAGGGCCTTGAAGACTTCCGCGCCGTCGGTCATTCCGCCAGAGACCAGCAGTTTCACTCCCCTCTCCTTCGCCCCCGTCTCCTCTAGCGCTCTCCTCGCCGGGGCGAATATCGCGACAAGAGGGATACCGACTTCCTCAGCGACCACGACAGGCGCTCCGTGCAGGGGAGACTCCAGGGCGTCCAGCCAGACCGCGTCCGCACCCGCTTCGACCGCGAGTTTGACCTCCTCGTAGACCCTCGCCGCGCCCATTCTGACTATCACGGGCACGCGGTGCTCCGTGAGCTCTCTCATCAGCTCGATGTGGAGCCTGAGGTCCTCCATGTACTCTAGGTCGAGGGGGTGGGGCGGCAGAACTAAATCCAATCCCTCCGGAACACCGTAAAGAGCCGCGTGGGCCGGTATGCTTCTCTCCATCCTAAGGAGTCCGGTGGTCGAGCCCCTTCCCGTGCCGCAGAGCTCGACGACGACGGCGTCGCCGGCCCTCAGGGACTCGGGTGAGACACCGTAGCGCCCCGGGCCCCACGTAACCATTGACCGCCCGTGGAACTCCCGGCATATTGCTCCTTCCTCGGGAAGAAAACCGCCCTCGCCGGTCCCGAACGCCGTGCCAGCGAGGGAGGCACCGTAGGCCAATGCTAGGCGTACGCCCTTCCCGACCTCCCCGAAAGGGGCTCCCGGAATAAAGACCGGTGTTTGGAGGTTGAGGGGATTCCTGCATCCCTTCAGACCTATTGAGACATCGGTGTCGATTCCCCCGAAAATGTCGGCTGGGAAGCCGCCGGCAAGCCGGGCCGGGCATATACAGATTTCGTCAAGGCCGGGGAGCCGCCTCTCTGGGGAGCCACTTGCGAGCCTCACTGTGCCTGAGGAGGCCTTGCGCCGGATTTCTTCGTGCTTCAGCCGGTCACCCCCGTTCCACCACTCCATGCGCCGGTCAAGAGAGCCGCGGGCTCGCGACAAAGCCCCGGCCCAGTCTTCCAGCCGCCTGAGCTCGTCACATCCTCACCTCCCCTATCAGGGGTCGGGCGGTCTCTGGGAATATTTTCTTGAAGTCCAAGAATTCCTCGTCGCTCTGGACGCGTCTGAACTTGTATAGCCGGTGGAGTTGCCTCAGCCTATCGAGCTCCTGGGGGGAGGG
The DNA here is from genome assembly GCA_038851035.1 of Thermoplasmata archaeon. Taxonomy (NCBI): domain Archaea; kingdom Methanobacteriati; phylum Thermoplasmatota; class Thermoplasmata; species Thermoplasmata archaeon. The sequence continues at coordinate 66,020 of JAWCLH010000011.1, read as the reverse complement.
CTTCGAGAGGCGTGCATTCAGGCCGAGTGACGCCGGCTCGCCGAGCACAAATATCGCTCCGCCCATAATGTTCTCTCCCACGAGCTCGCCCGCGTCGCCCACGACCACGAGCTCGCCGAGCATCATGTACTTCCCGGTCTCCCGTCCGACCGCCCCATCTATGACGAGTGTCCCGCCCCGCATCATCTGTCCTGCCGGGCCGCGACAATCGCCCTTGACCACAAGGGTGCCCCCGCGCATGTAGTGCCCGGCCCCGCTCCCGCAGTCCCCGTTAACAATGAGCTCGCCCGATATCATGCTGTCGCCGCAGAAGCGCCCCGCATTCCCGTTAAGCGAGAGAGAGGCGCCGCTGTTGAGTGCGCCGAAGAAGTCGCCTGCGTTCCCCTCAACCCGCACGGTGTAACCCGCGGGGAGGCCGATCGCGATGCAATGCTGCCCGGTGAGCCTCGTGAGCTGGACGCTCCTCGTGGCCTCGAGCTCCTTCAGGAGGGCCCGATTGATTTCGCTAGTGGTGGAGATTTTCCTCTCAGCCATCTCCCTCGCATGGATATCTGGGAGGGCGAATTAATAGATTGCGGAGTGGCTTAAGGCGTGAGACGGTACCTATCCCTCGGGAATAGAGCGCACTCACGGATATTGTCCCTGTCCGTCAGTACCATCAGCGCCCTCTCGGCCCCGAGCCCCCAGCCTGAGTGGGGGGGCATTCCGTACCTAAAGGCCTCCAGATAGAACCTGAAGCCTGAGGGGTCGAGCCCGCTCTCTCTCAGGCGCTGCTCCAGCCGGGCGGCGTCGTGGACCCTCTGGGCCCCGGAGGCCAGCTCCCTCTCGCGGAACATGAGGTCGAAGCTCCTGGTCTCGTCTGGTTTTTCATCGAATGGGAGGGCGTAGAATGGCTTGAGAGCGGCTGGCCAGCGGGTGATGAAGTAGAAGCCCCGCTGCTGCTCGCCGACCGCCCGGAGGGCCTCCATGCCGAGGTCCCCGTCGGGCTCGAGCGCCGCCCCCGCCTCCTCAGCTAGCCGGGCGCATTTGGAGTAGGGCAGACGGGGCAAAGGGACCGATGGCTTGTCGAGAGAGACCCTGAGTGTCTCGAGCTCTCTCCCCCTCTCCTCTAGCACCCTTTGAATCGCTCCGGCAAGGCACCTCTCCAGAACGCCCATCGCGTCTTCCTCATCCGCGAAGGCGAGCTCCGCATCCACCGAGGTGAACTCGTTCAGGTGGCGTACGGTGTCGTGCTCCTCGGCCCTGAAGGCGGGACCGATCTCGTAGACCCTGTCCAGCCCGGTCGCCATCAGCATCTGCTTGTAGAGCTGGGGTGACTGGTTCAGGAAGGCCTTTCTTTCGAAGTACTGGACCTGAAACAGCGCGGTTCCACCCTCCGTAGCGGTGGCGACGAGCTTGGGGGTGTGGACCTCGATGAAACCCTCGCGCTCTAATGTCTCCCTTATTCCAGCGAGCATCGAAGCTCTGATTTTAAAGACGGCAGAGCTCTCGGGTCTGCGCAGGTCAATGAAGCGGCTGGTCAGGCGTGTGTCGAGCTCGACGCCAACTCTGTCGACCACGCCCATTGGGAGCGGCGCCGCGGCCTCGGAGATCACCTCGACCTCCTGTGGAATGAGCTCGAAGCCACGCGGGGCCTCCGGGTTGGCCCTGAGCACGCATGCCGCGGCAACAACGCTCTCCCTATTGAGGGTGGTGAGGCGCTTGAAGAGCTCCCGGTTCTCCTTCTTCACCAGCGTGAGCTGGACCGTGCCCTCCCTGTCGCGCAGCTGGAGGAAGGCGATTCCGCCGAGATTCCTGAGCTCCTGCAGCCAGCCCGCGACCACGACCCTCGAGCCGTCACGCGTCGGCCCGAGCGCCCCGCTGTAGACCCGCTCCCTCAGCCATTCCTTCACGCTACCGCTCCTCCGGCAGCCACCCGCGCCTTCCTTCGGCCCGGGGCCCCTCGAGCAGCACTGGCCCACGCCGTAGGGCCCGAGCCTCGGCTAGCTCGTAACTCACTCGTGGGTTATTATTGTATCGTGGAGGCGCAAATGCCCATCATTGGTGGAGGACGGAATCCGGCGAGCCGGCTGGAGAGCGGTGGCGGTACTGGGAAAACCGTCAAATACCCATCCGCTTATTCCATCCCAATGCCACCGACGGTCGTCACCCACACCGACTCGGACGGCATCCTCTGCCTGGCCACATTCCTGAAGAGCGCGGGCCCCGAGCAGCCGTGCAGGGTCTTCTTCTCCTCCCCCTCGCGACTTTTCAGCACCCTCGCCTCCGCGATAGACGAGGACGACGAGCAGAATGAGATTATCTATGTTTTCGACCTCGCCCCAACTAGGGAGGCCCTCATCGCCTCGCTGGTTTTCGATAAAGCGGTCTGGGTTGACCACCACAGCTGGGACGTCGGTGACTTCAAACACGAGAGGCTGGAGGTCCTCAACGACCCCGAGGCTCCCAGCGCTGCCCAGCTCGTGGCGAAATACCTGAAGATAACCAGCGGCTTTGAGGGGATCGCGGAGGAGATTGACCAAGGCAAAATCGAGAGCCCCATGGCGCAGAGGCTCAGGGACCTTGTCGACGCCTACAAAGGGAAGGACGACTGGGACGCGGTCGCGAAAAGTCTTCAGGAACTCGCCCGCAAGCTCGCAATCAACGGACCTGGGGAGGTTATGAAAGAGGAATACAACCCCCTCCTCGAAGAGTACGCCGCCTTCGCGAAAAAGGTCGAGGCAAGGGCACTGGAGCTTGTTCAGGTTCACGAGGTCAGTCAACGAAAGGTGGCCGTAGTGGAGTCGTCGGATCCCCTCCCCGTCTATCTCGTGACCCGGAGCCTCCTGACCCATCCCCAGGCGCCCTTCGACGTGGTTATTGTCATCAACCGGATGCCCTCGATGACTCGCTGCGAGTTCAGGACGCAGAAGGACTACGATGTCCTGAAGCTCGCGAGGTGGCTCGGGGGTGGGGGCCACAAGCGCGCGAGCGGGGCCACGCTGGAGCGGAAAGTTAGGGTGGAGGAGCTCCTCAAGATTATTGACTGAGCCCGTCCCCGCCACTCGCCCTGCTGAGACGGCAGGCGAATGACCAGTCGCTTGACTTGGTGAGGATGGGGGGAAGAGGGGAGCTGATGGGAGGGGGCGGCCGGTGGCTGGGCGCGCGCAGGGTTGGCCGCTGAACCCCGGACCGGGGGCCGCTGGGAGAGTAGGGCAGGCGCCGAGCAAAGGGTCGCGGGGCCTGTTGCCGAGCTGGCGCCCTAGTCCCCCAGGGGTCGATGGAGTTACATGAGCGCGTCCACGGGCCTCCAGCCATTGAGAATCGCGGGGCCGTGGCTCGTGCCTATTCTGGTCGCGCCCGCCCTTATCATCTCGCAGGCGGTGTCGAAGCTCCGAATTCCGCCGGCCGCCTTCACCCCTGCCCTGTCACCCACGACGGAGCGCATCAGCTTCACGTCGTCCACCGTTGCTCCTGCCCGCCCGAAGCCCGTGGAGGTCTTCACAAAGGCCGCCCCCCCCTCGAGCGCGAGAGCACAGGCCCTCCTCTTCTCCTCCTCCGTGAGCAAGCATGTCTCAAGAATCACCTTCACAGCGACCGAGGCGGCCCTGACCACGCCCGCGATGTCCTCGACCACCCTGAAGTCCTCCCCGTCCTTCAGAGCAGCGACGTCAAGGACCATGTCCACCTCGCTCGCACCGAGCTCCACGACCCTTCGCGCCTCGGCTGCCTTGATTTCTGGGAGGGTTGCTCCGAGCGGAAAGCCGACGACGGAGCAGACGCCCACCCCGCTTCCGCGGAGGAGGGCCGAAGCCAGCGCGACGTTGCGTGGGTTGACGCAGACGTGCCCGAATTCGTACCTCCGGGCCTCCTCGCAGAGCCTCTTTACGTCCTCGCGTCCGGCCTCGGGCGCAAGGAGGGTGTAGTCTATCATGGCAGCCAATTGCTGGCGCGTTATCATCATTTTCCCACCGCCGAATCGATGTAGGATGTGTAGCCAGTAATATAGTATACCATAAAGTTAATGCACCCGCGTGGAAAATATGATGAGGGAGGTCGGATTCAGCATGAGGAGAATAGCGATTGCCGCCGCCCTGCTACTCTGCACGGCGGCCCTGCCGGTATGTTTCGCGTCGGACGAGGGCGGGGCCCACCCCCGGGCGGAGCCGCGCACAGTTCTTTTCGAACTCTTCACGGCCGTCAACAATACCGCCTGCGCGGATGACGAGAACGCCACCCACAGGCTCGCCTCCGAGTACAGCCGGGACAGGCTGGTGATTTTAGAGTGGTTCCCCTCAGGGGACCCGCTGGCCTGCCCCCAGTCGCAGGACAGGTACAGATACTACGCAGTCCTGAGTACCCCGAGGGGTCAGGTCGACGGGGAGCCGCATTCGGTGGACACGACTAACGAGAGCGTCTCCTACCGGACTTACAAGGACGCTATTGACGCCCGCCTGAACGAGAGCTCCCCGGTCGCGATTGCCGGGAACCTCACTCAGAACGGTAGCCACGCAGCAATTCTGCAGTACAACGTCTCCTTCAAGGAGACCACTCCAAACACCCTCCTGAAGGTCTACTCATTCCTCTACGAGGACGCTGTGGTCTATGCAGGGACCAGCGGGGTGAACATCCACAGATATGTGGTCAGGCGGCAGGTGCACGAGCAGGCCCTGACCGGCGCGGTCTTCCAGCCCGGCGGCTGGGCCCGGGCGACGGTGAACATCGAGCTCGACCCTTCCTGGAACCCATTTAACGTCGGCGTCGCCGTGGTTCTCCAGTCGGATGCTACTAGATCCGTCCTTCAATCGAGGGCATTCACGATGCCGATCGGGGGTTCGTATCAGGTCGATTTGGAGCCCGGGGAGCAGACCCTCGAGCTCCGCGCAGGACAGGCCGGAGAGGCAGAGGTGCGGGTCAAGAACACAGGCGCCTACATTGAGACGGTGCAGCTCTCCCTCTCGGGACCGGCTGCGTCCTGGGCCTCACTCCCGCAGTCCTCCGTCACGCTGGCCCCTCTTCAGGAGACCACCGTCAATGTCGGAGTGAGCGTGCCCGCGGGTACCGCTCCGGGGGGCTACCAGTTCACCGTCAAGGGAACTTCGAGAGAGGACCCAGGCAAGAGCGATCAGGTCACGGTGCGGGTGAAGGTGCCCGAGGAGGTCTACTACGGCGTCTCACTGAGCCCCTCGAGCGCGGAGCAGAGCGTCAGGGCCGGTGAGGCTCCGACCTTCCAGATAAAGGTAAAGAACACCGGGACCGAGCCAGACACAATCGACCTCCAGCTCCGCGGGGACGAGCCTACGTGGGCCCAGCTCAGCCGCACATCCCTCCAGCTCGGGGCCGGGGAGGAAGACTACACGACACTGACCGTTACCGTTCCGGGTGACGCCAACACGGGCGACTACGACTACACCGTCAGGGGAACCTCAAGGGCCGACCCGTCAAAATACAGCGAGGCCAGGGCGAGGGTCAGGGTCTCGGGCCAGGCCGCGCCATCTTACGGCGTGAAAATTCAGCCGGCGGAAATGGGGAGGACGGTGGCGCCAGGGGGCTCGGCCTCCTTCGACCTGATTGTGACCAACACCGGGAGCGCGGAGGACATCTTCGACCTCTCCAAGACGGGGAACGCCAGCGGGTGGGCACTAGTCTCCCCGATCTCGCTGCGGCTAGGCCCCTCTGAGGAGGGCTTCGTTAGTGTGAGGGTAGATGTCCCCTCCTCAGCGGGCGCGGCGGAGTATATAGTGAATGTCAGGGCAACCTCGCGCGGCGACACGACCCAGAGGGCCGAGGCCCGACTGATTATCGAGGTCCAGCTTCCGGAGGAGCCATTGAGGATAACCATGGTGAGCCACTTCCCGAACTCCCCCACATCGAAGGACGTCGTGACAATAACAGCTGTTGTCTCGGGCACCTCGGTCTCACGGGCCGAGGTCACCTATATTGAGAACGGCGTGAGCCATGGCCCGGAGAGGATGAGCAGGAACGGGACAACTTTCGTCATCCAGCTCGGGCCATTTAAGGCAAAATCGGAAGTGAAGTACTTCGTGACCGCATATTCAGAATCAGGAAAGAGCAATAGATCCGAGGAGCGCTCGTTCACGGTCAGGGCCGCGCCCTCGCAGACCGGTGGTGGCGCGCCGGGGTTTGAAACCCTGCTAGTCACGGGCGCTGTCCTCCTGATTGTCATCGTGCGCCGGAGGCTGCGGCCCGGGCAGTGAGCCGAAGGGTGCGAAAAGCCTATCTCCTCCACCCCTATTCCTGCTCACGAAATGCCCAAGAGCAATACACGCAAGTTCCTGGGGACCTTCTTCCACAACCGGGTGAGTTCGAGGAAGAGGCCCTTCTTCGGGTCAATAGAGGCAACGAGGCGGTGCAACTCAAAGTGCACATTCTGCCCGATAGGCAACGAGAGACCGGAGCTCAAGAAGGGCGAGATGACAACGGAGCAGTTCTGCTCGATAATTGACCAATTCGCCGAGTTCGACATAATAGCCTTCTCCTTCCTAGGGGGCGAGCCCACGCTCCGAAATGACCTCGTCGAGCTGGGCCTGCACGCCCGGAAGCTCAATGTAATAAGCCAGGTCAGCACCAACGGCATAACTCTTGCGGACAACGCCGACACCTACACGAGGGCAATCGATGTAATTGTGGTGTCGCTGGACACTCTGAACCCCGAGAAGTACAAGGAGATTCGTGGTGTGGATAAGTACGATGAGGTCGTCGAAGGAATTCGAGAGGCGGTGAGGGCGGGAAAGAGCAACGGTTGCGCAATTCTGGTCAACACGGTGATTTGCGCTGCAAATCTGGACGAGGTGCCGGAGGTTGTGAAATTCGTGACAGGGCTGGGCGTGAATGGCATCCTCCTGGACTTCGCCACCTTCCACGATTACTGGACCACCCTGACTGTGGAAGGCTCCCGCTACGACCCGTCGAAGATGGACTGGAGGACCAGGAGCGAGGACGTGAGGAGGCTCGTGCCCCGGCTCATCGAGATGAAGAAGAAGTACCCGATTCTGACCTGCAAATCCTACTTGAGGACCTTCATCACGGGCGATTTCAGCTACCGCTGCTACCCCTACTTGTTCTGCTGCGTGAACAAGACCGGTGAGGTGGCGATACCCTGCTGGGACTCGCCCCACACGAGGTTCTACTCCCTCCTCGATGGAAGGAGGCTCAAGGACTTCTGGTTCTCGCCGGAGGTGGTCGAGGCAAGGAAGAAGGTCGAGAACTGCTCGACTTGTTACATGCACTGCATCGTCGAGCCGAGCAAGGTTCTTGGCGAGCCCCTGCGCCACATGGGCGACCTCATCGAGTGGGTCAATACATTCAGGAAGCACGGGAGGGTCTGAGGGCGTCTCCCAGAGGGGGCCGCCAGCCGAGGATGAGACCTCGGGGTTAGCATGGGTAGAGGAGGAGATGGGGAGGGGCACTCAATAACCGTCGGAGGACGGCTGGGGAGTGGAGGAAATGTCGTACAGGGTTGACAGGGAGGAACTCGTCGGCCTGGCCGGGAAGAACTTCGAGGAGCTTCTTAACTGCGCAGAGTCCGTCACGAAGGCTGTGGCGGAGCATTTCAGCGTGGGGGAGGGGTGCTTCCCGAGAGCCGCCACGCCCTTCGGCGGCGGGATGGCCCGAACGGGGGGGCCGTGCGGCGCGGTCAGCGGGGCGCTGATGGGCCTCGGCCTGCTCTTCGGGAGGGACGCGGGTGGCGACCACCGCCACATTGACAGGGTCTACGCAATGGTGCAAGACTTCACGTCCGAGTTCACAAAGCGCTTCGGCTCGACGCTCTGTAGCGGGCTGCTGGGCTGCGACATCAGCACCGCGAGGGGCAGGATAGAGGCGAAGAAGAGGCGGCTCTTCACGACCGTCTGTCCGGACTTCGTGAGGGGCGCGGTGGAGATTCTGGCGGACATCGTGGAGAGGGAGGCAGAGGGGAGATATGACTTGAAATGAGTTAGACGAGCGTGATCCTCTTCTCCGCCCGGATGTCGAACCTCCCATTCAGCCAAGCGAGCACGCTGTACTCGCCCACTGGCACCCTCTCCCAGGTCTCGTTCCCGTCGGTCACCACCCGGACGCTCTGGTTCCACAGGAAGGTGCCGAGCAGCTTTCTCTCCCCGGCCAGCACCCTCAGCTCCGTCTCCGACGGCTCCGCGCCCGTATCGTGGTTCACCACCACACCGCCGCTCCAGTTGTGGACCTCAAGTCTGAATGGCTGTGGAGAGGGCAGAACGTGCCTCCAGGCCCCACCCCGGGTGTTGTCCAGCCAGACCTCCACAGAGACGACATCGCCGGCCGAGAAGCTCTCCTTCTGGAGCTTGAGCTCGAGCCGCGGCTCCTCCTCCGGCGGCTTCCTGAGGCTGTAGTAGGCCAGCACGGAGGCCAAAACCAGAGCTACGACCGCGACTACCGCTCCCGCAACTCGCGAGGCCCTCGCTGGCCTCGGGACTCCGGCCCCGCCGCCTGCCATCGCCCCGCGCCCCCTGCCGGTCGGCTCCGCCGCGCGGGTCGTGTCAATATCCAGCGCGATGCCGTCCCTTATCGCCATTGTACTCGCCAGCCGAATGCGAGTGGGTGATGAAATCTGTTTCGGCCAAAAGGTTAATAAAACCGTAGCCGGATGGGAATCCGGGTGCGGTTTGATGAAGAGAAAGGCTCTCGCGACGCTACTCGCTGTCCTCGTCGTCGCGGCGGTTGCCGTCCCGGCGGCCTACCTGCTTCTGAGGAGGGGGGAGGGCCCCGCCCCCACGCCCCACGGAACCATCCCGACCAACAACCCGCCCATCGCCCGCATCAGCGCGAGCGCCACGAGAATTCTCCACAACTTCGACGTCTCCCTGGACGGCACCGGGTCCACGGACCCGGACGGAGACCCGCTGGGCTTCGTCTGGGATTTCGGGGACGGGACGCCGCCCGTCGAAGCCCCGTCGGTCGTCCACAACTACTTCGAGGACGGCTCCTTCCAGGTGGTGCTGACGGTGTCCGACGGGAAGCTGAGCGACACCGACACCCTGACCATCACCGTCTACAACGGACCGCCCGTAATCGAGTCCTTCTTTCCCGCGAGCGAGCTCGTGGCGATTGACGAGGGCCGTAACCTGACCTTCGGCGTCAACGCCTCCGACCCGAACCTCGACGAGCTCGCCTATTCATGGTTTGTCGGCTCGAAACCGGTCGGGAACGGGAGTAGGTACACCTTCGTCTCCGATTATAAGAGCCAGGGTGTCTACGAAATCCGGGCCTCCGTCAGCGACGGAAAGGCCTCGGCCTCCGCCTCATGGAGGCTGACGGTCAGGAACGTGAACCGCCCGCCGAAGATAGAGACGGTGGACCCCCTCATGGACGTCACGATGGCCGAGGGAGAGACGGTGGCGCTGAGGGCCTCGGCCTCCGACGCGGATGGCGACATCCTGAGCTGGGTCTGGGTGGTGGACGAGGGCGTTAGGAGCAACGGCACGGGGCCTCAGGCGGAGCTCATCTACCGGCCCGACTACCGCTCCAGCGGCGTCCACAGGGCCCGCGTGACCTTCTCGGACGGGAGCGAGAGCGCCTCCCACTCGTGGAACATCACCGTCAGGAACACGAACCTGCCCCCGGAGATAGTGAGCTACAACCCGGAGAGGGACTTCAGCCTCCCCGAGAACTCCGCACAGCTCTTCACCGTCACCGCCCTCGACCCTGACGGCGACCCATTGAGTTACAGCTGGAGCCTCAACGGCGCCCCCGTGGGCTCCCCTCAGGAGAGCCACTACACTTTCATAACCAACTACACCTCGAGCGGGAGATACTCTCTGAAGGTCGTGGTCTCCGACGGGAGACTCAACGCCTCCACTGCCTGGAACATCACCGTGACGAACGTGAACCGGCCTCCGACGGCGCGGGTCTCGGCGAGCCCGGATGAGGGCCCCTCGGGCGCCCCGTTCCTCTTCGACGCCAGCGCCTCCAGCGACCCGGACGGGGAGGAGCTGAGGTTCGAGTGGGACCTGGGCGACGGCAGCGGGGCGGAAGGGGCGAGGGTGAGCCACTCTTACATCGAGCCTGGGAGGTTCAGGGTCAGTGTCACCGTCCGGGACCCCTGGGGCGCCTGTTCCACCGCATCCGTGAATGTGACCGTGCTCCCGGGGCTCTCCCGGGTCTGGGCGCTGGGGGCCTTCACGGAGCACATTGTCCACATGCTCATAGAGGACTTGGACGCTGACGGCCACAGGGAACTCGTGGTTGCGCTCGGGGCCGGCGTGGACGAGAGCGGCGTCGCCCACGGCCGCGTGGTCATCTACGACCTCGCGACCCGTCAGGAGGAGTGGAGGAGCGAGGACATCGGGGAGCCTTCGGCGCTAATGGCGGTAAGCCTTGACGACGACCCAGCCTTGGAACTCATTGTCGGACTGGAACTCCGCGTCACTGCTGACCCGTATGGGATGGTCGAGGAGGGCGCGATCCAAATTTTCGACGGCGCAACCCACTCCTTGGAGCAACAGGCGGCGATGCCGGGGGCCGTAACGAGCGTCCTGGTCGCCGACCTGGACCTAGACCTCCGGAAGGAGATTCTGGCCGGATACATTCAAACCACATCCATTGACCTCGCGGGTGGGGGGATGAGACTCAGGGGAGGGCTGGCGGCCTACGACCGGAGTCTCAATCAGATATGGAATAGTACCGGCTGGGGCCTGACGCTCCTGGCCGCCGCGGAGAATATTGACGGGGACGCCGCCGTTGAAATCGCCCTCGCCACGGTGAGCGGCTTCACTATTGCGGGCGTTGTGTGCAACGTCTCCGGCTTCGAATGGGTGACTGGCGAGCCGGTGATCAAGGGCGAGCTGAGGGGGGTCCTGCCCAGCGCATTTGCACTGGCCGACCTCAACGGCGACGGTGTGATGGAGGTGCTGGTGGGTGAATCGGAGCGCGACGACACCACGGGTTCCTACAGGGGCTGCGTCTACGCCCTAGACCCAGGGATGACGGTCAATTGGAGGTCCGCCAACATCGGCGGCGTGACAGCCCTTCTTGCCGCGGACATTGACGGCCGGGCCGGGCCCGAGCTCTGCGCGGGCGTGGTCGAGAGCGAGAACGACGAGGGTGATTTCAGGGGCAGGGTCGTCGTTTTCGGGAGCGACTGGATAGAGCTCTGGAGGACCGGCGACGTCGGCCAGGTCTCTTGGCTCGCCGCGGGCGACGTGAACGGAGACGGGGTGGCGGAGCTGGTGGCGGCCTGCGTGGGGAGCTGGAGCGAGAGCGGTGGCGCCAACACAACGCTCAGGGTTTTCTCGGGAGTGGGGAAGAAAGAAATCGCCAATGCCACCGGACTCCACGAAATCACCGCCGGATTTCTTCTCGTTGATTGCGACGGTGACGCACCCCTGGAGATTTTGCTGGCGGAGTGGCTGGAAACGGAGGCGGCGGCATACGTCCGGCTCTATGAAATGTGAGCTGGTACCTACCACGGGGCTTTGAAATACCCCCGGCCCGCTTCGGGAGCCTTGTGGAGCCCGTTGCCCTCCTGGTTTCTGTCCTGCTCGCCTCGGTTATAGGAGCTCTTGCGGGGGCCGCCGCCGGCCTTGTCCCGGGGCTCCATATCAACAACCTCGCCTATTTGATCGCAGGGTCCTCGGCTGCTTTGAGTGGGGCACTGGTAGCGCTCGTGGCGTGGCTCGGCGCCGCCGGTCCAGAGGGGCCCCTGCTCGTGGCATCGGTCATGGTCTCCGCCGTCATCGCCCACACATTCACCAGCCTCCTGCCCTCGGTTTTCCTCGGTGCGCCGGACCCTGCAAGGACCCTCTCGGTCCTCCCGGCCCACAGGATGCTGCTCGAGGGCAGGGGGCTCGAGGCCGTCAGGTGCTCGCTCACGGGCTGCGCCGGAGGTCTTGCGGCGAGCCTCTTAGCCCTCCCCATCTTCAGGCTTCTCATGGGGGACCCAGTGGAGGCCTATGAGAGGCTCAGGCCCTGCCTGGCCCTCATTTTGATTCTAATAGCGGTCGTTCTTATCGTCAGCGAGCCTCCGTCCCCCGCGGCTCGTCAGGCCAGGGAACTGGCGCTCAAAAACGCCTCCTCGAGTCGCTACGGCCCGGCGGAACCGGCGCACCGGTGCGCGCTGGTTCTCGAGCGTGTGGCCAGCGCCTCCCTTGCTCTCTCGGGAGGCGGGGAATGGCTCGAGAAGGTGGGCGTAGTTGATGTGAGGCCTTGGGCTGTCCCCGCGCACATCGGCGGAATGGTCAGGCTCGCCGGGGTTGTGTCGGAGGTGAAGCGTATTAATGGAGGGGTCTCTTTCGTCGTCGAGGAAGGGGGAGCAGTCGAGGTGCTCGTTCCGGAGGGCAGGGAGTCGTTAGCTGATGGGCTCCGGGTCGGGGAGATCGTTATCGTCGAGGGCAGGGTGGCGCGGGCGCTTGAAGGCGGCTGGGGAATCGGCCGGAGGCTGCTTGCGGCCGCGTTCTTTCTCGCCTCCGGATTTCTCGGGCTTGTCGTGCTTGGCGGAGGGAGGGTGGGCTCGCGCAACTGGTACCTGCTCGGCGCTCCCCCGATTCCTGAGGGCGTCATGCTCTTCCCGCTCCTCTGCGGTCTCTTCGGCATGCCCGCCCTCCTCCTAGGTGCCCTGGACGCTCCCGCCACACCGCCACAGAGAACGCTGGAGACGCCTCTTCCCCTCCGGAGAAGGCTTCTGGCGATTCTCACCGGCACACTCGCGGGGGGACTCATCGGCTGGTATCCCGGCATGACCTCGGCCCACGGCTCGGTGATAGCGAGGCTAATGACAGGCGGTGAGGGATGTGAGAGGGGAGAAATGGGCGACGGCAGCGGCCCGAGCATTGACGGAAGACATGCAGGTAATGAGAACAACGGCTCGAACAATGGTGGAAAGGGGTATGGGTTTGTAGGTGTCGGGGAAGGGGGTGCCAGAAAGGGAAAGGAGGCCGGGAGGGGTCGGTCGCGAGAGGGCTCTCTCCACAGAGGCGATGACGCGAGGGAGTTCCTGATATCACTGTCCGCGGTGAGCGTGGCGAACGCGTTTTTCAATATCGTCGCGCTTTTCGTGATTCTGAGGGCGCGCAGCGGAGCACTTCATCTGACGCGGATGGTTCTCGAGGGTTCTCTGGAGCCCTGGTGGCCCGCAGCCTCGATGCCCCGCGCCTTCGCGCTCCTTATATTCTCCGCCGCCGTCGGGGCAGCGCTTGCGCTCCCTCTGACGCTGATTGTTGGAAGAGCGCTTGCGCGCGTATACGAGAGGGTCCCGTATAGGAAGCTCCAGCTCTGCGTGGCGGCCCTGCTCGTGTCGCTCATGCTCGTGTTCTCGGGGGTGGCCGGTCTCGCAGTTGCCGCGGTTGCGCTCTGTCTAGGCCTGATTCCGCCCCTCGCGGGCGTCAGGAGGGTCCATCTGATGGGCGCGATTCTCCTGCCGGTGATTCTCTTCTTCCTCGGCGCCGACGCGGGGGTGATGTCATTCCTGGGGCTGTAGCCCACGCCCTCGCGGCGGTGGCGTTCTCCGCCGGAATCCGCGCCCTATGGGGCCTCCCCCCGGTCTCCGGCACCGTCTTTTTCTCGGGCATAGTTTCCGTGCTCATCGAGCTCGACAGGACGCCCCTTCCGCCGACCAGGACCCCCCTCGGCCACTCGATTCCGGCGGCCGCAACCTGGAGCCTCGTCATCTGCACCGTCGCGTCGGCCATCTCTCCCGGCTCAATCCGGGAGGCCGCCATCGCCTCCCTCTCAGCATTCTCGTCGCACCTCGCCGCCGATGCTTTCACTGCCGAGGGTATATTCCTGTGGCCCCGGGCGCTCTCGCCGGAGAGCTGGCTCGCTCCCTATCCGCCCGAGAGTGTGCTGGAGCACGGAGGAAGGAGGTTTCTGATGCCCACTGCCGCGGGGGCACTCCCGACGCCGTGGTGCGGCTGGCGGGCGCTCTCGCTCTCGCGTTTGGGCGACCGGAGCCCGGCATTGAACGCCGCCCTCTCCGCGTCGGGCCTCGCTGCGACGGCTATCGCGATGGCGTTCTCATGAGGCCCTACCACCGATTTGATAGCGCTCGCGCTTACCCTATGCGTACCGCTGATTTTTTATATTACTCCGTCAATGATAAATCAGCCATGCGCATCAGACGGAGCCTTCTTGCTCTCGCGATACTCTCCTCACTGCTCCTTCCGGCCCCGCCGGTGGCCACGGAAAGCCGGGCTGGGGCCGCTCTCGCAGACGAGAGGGGCCCTCGGGCCCTCGACACACAGTCCAGCGCCGAGGTACTCTCGCAGAATATCACCATCTTTCTGCATCCCGATACGCACGGGATATCCGCCGACGCGCAGGTTATCATCAGGGCGAACATCTACATTAGTGAGCTAGTTTTTCAGCTCCTTGATACACTTGAGGTGACCCTCCTAGAGGCCGGCGGCGAGGCGCTGGACTTCTCCAGAGAGGGGAGCCGACTGACAGTCAGGCTCCCGGGGAGAATTCCGCCGAACGGCACGGTCGCCTTGAATATTTCCTACAGGGGCGAGCTCCGGGTCTATGAGGGCGGGCTCAGGGACGACTATGTCGGTCCTGAGGGAGCGTATGTCAAGGGCTCGACCGCCTGGTACCTTTACCACCACACCTCCGACTGGGCCGACTACAGACTGAAAATATGCTGCCCCGCGGAGTGGACCGCGGTGGCGGACGGGGAGCTCACGGAAGTTGAGAGGGGGTCTCTTTGGGCGAACTACACATGGGTCACGGACAGGCCCTGCATAAGGCCAGCGTTCGCGGCCGCGAACTACACTGCAACCTCCCTCCAGTGGAACGGGGTCAACATCACGGTCTACACATACCCCCACCACAGTGCCTCGGCCCCGGCCCACCTGCAGGAGGCGGCGGCGATACTCTCCCACCACTCGGCCCTCCTCGGCTCCTACGACAGGAAGAGCCTGAAAATCGTGGAGACGGACCACCAGACCTACGACGGCTACGCCTGTTCGGGGATGGTGATGCTCAAGCCCCTAGCCTTCTCCGGGACGGGCTGCGACTTTAAGCTCCTAGGCCACGAGCTCGGCCACATGTGGTTCCCCTACAAAACCGGCTACACCGGCTGGGGCTACCAGTGGATATGGGAGGGCTTCGCTGAGTACCTGCTGTGCATGTACGAGATGAGCCGGTATGGAACAAAGACAAGGCTCGAGAGCGACAGGGATTCCTTCGCCGCCGTCCACGACTCGCCGGAAGAGAAGCCCGTGCGCTCGACCACCTGGGGCGACGCCCTGACTTTCCCCGTTCTTTATGCGAAGGGCGCATACATACTTCACATGCTCAGAGGCTTGATGGGGGACGCGTCCTTCAACGCAACCCTCCGCGAGTTCGTGGAGGAGAACGAGTACGGCTGGGCGAGCGCGGACCGGTTCATATCGAAGGCAAAGCATCGCTGCCCCCTACCGCTGAACGCATTCTTTGACCAGTGGCTGAACACCACGAAGGACCTCGACATCGCGCTGCCCGCGGCGAGGGAGTACGAGAACGGGACCGGGGTGTATCTCGAGCTTGAGCCCGTCAACCTCCTCTCGGCCCGCGCCCGGGTGGATATCGGTCTGGAGTATGAGGATGGGTCTCGAGAGACAATAAGAGCCGGCTGGGACGGCGTAGCCTCGAGGGTCTCGCTCTCCGCCGGCCAAAGGGTCCCGAGAGTGGTCCTGGATCCGGAGGGCTGGCTGCTGGACGTCAACCTCTCCAATCAGGAGGCGACACCCCTCCCGGCCGGAAGGATATATGAGCTCGAGGCACTCTCGCTCAGCTTCAATGCGAGCCCCGCCGAGGGCGAGGTTCTTCATATCGAGGCCGGGGTCCTTAACAACTGCTCCTACGATGTGAAAGGAGTCAGGGTTGACTTTTTTGTGGACCGGACACCGCTCTCGAGTGAATTCATCAATATCAGCAGAGGAGAAATGCACGTTGTGAAGACCGCCTGGGTCGCGCTCGATGGCAGGCACGAGCTCGGGTTCGTGGTCGACGCCGGAGACGATATCAAGGAATGGAACGAGGGGAACAATGCCCTTTATCTCTGGGTCAGTGTTGGACCACCTCCACCCCGGCTGGACCTCCAGGCAGGAGAGCTCATCGTCCAGCCGCCCTCACCGGTCGAGGGAGAGGTCGTAAGCGTCAGGGCGATTATCAGAAACGCGGGCGAGGCCGAGCTACCTAATGCCTCCGCGGCGCTCGAGCTGGACGGTGAAGTGTTGAGGCGCTGGGAGGGGCTGAGACTGCCGGTGGGGTATGGCATGGAGCTCCGGACCACCCTCTCCCTCCCGCGTGGCTGGCACACCATCATGATTCTGGCCGACCCCGATCGCGCCATTGATGAGCTCGACGAGGGCAATAATCGAGCTGGAGTGGAGCTCTTCGTTAGATGGCCCCTGAACATCTCCCTCTCCTTCTCTCCCGAGGACCCCCTGACGCTGGAGCCTGTGACCTTCTATGTCAACGGCTCGGCCCAGGACTATCTCTTCGACTTCGGCGATGGAATCTCGACTGGTTGGCGTTGCGAAACGCGCGCAACTCATACCTACACAAAAGCCGCGGTCTATGAAATAGTCGTCAGGGGGAGGGTGGGCGGTTATCTCGAGGAGAGCGCTAGGGGGTTCCTGAGGGTGTCAAACAGGCCGCCAGAACTCAGCCTATTCTTCAACGATACCGCGCCCCTGAGCCTGACGAACGTCACAATGACCGCCAGGGCACTTGACCCAGACGGGGAGGTGAGGGGGGTCTTCTGGAGGCTCGGCGACGGCTCCACGGCGAGGGGGGAGAGGGTGGTGCACAGCTACTCCCGGCCGGGCAGCTATGAAATCAGCTGCACCGCCACCGACGACCACGGCGACAACACGAGCGTGGTCCAAAGGCTGACAGTGCGGAACCGCCTCCCAGAGGTGAGGTGGGAGGTTGCGGGTGAGAGAGCGAAAGCGAGGGCCGGCGAGAAGATTGCATTGAGAGCCATCGCGCGGGACCCGGACGGTATAGTTGTATCGCTCTCGTGGAATTTCGGCGACGGCCAGAGCGCGCGGGGTGAGCTGGTCGAGCACATCTATCCGAGGCCAGGCCGGTATCTGGTCACGCTCGAGGCCGAAGACGACTTCGGCGCGCAGGGGAATTTCTCAGACTGGGTTGAGGTGGCTCGTGGCGAGGCGACCGCCGGGCCCGACCCACTCCCCCTAGCCGCGGGCGTCGGCGCGATCTTGGCGGCTGCGCTCGCGTCCATCATTGGAACCATCCAGCATAGAAAGAAAAAGAGGCTGGAGCGAGAGTTCTTCAGAAAGCCATAAATCCGCAGAGTAGTTTCATCGGCCGATGGAGCGCCGCGGGGAGCTCGGGGGAAAAGGCTCCGGAGGGCCGGAGCTGGGCCTCGAGGCCTTCATGGAGGAGATTATCTCGACCCTTCAAAAAGGGGGTCCGGGGGACAAGGAGGCCCTCCACAGCCTCAAGGTGAGGCTGGCCCGGAAGCACGGGCTGGACCGTGTTCCGTCCGACGCCGAGATTCTCCGCCGGGTTCCAGATGACATGAGAAAGACACTGCTCCCCCTACTGAGGACGAAAGCTGTCAGGGAGGCCTCGGGCGTCGTGACGGTGGCTGCGATGACCTCGCCCGCGCAGTGCCCCCACGGCCGCTGCCTCTACTGCCCCGGAGGGGTTGAGAGGGGCTCTCCCCAGAGCTACACGGGCAGAGAGCCGGCTGCGCTGCGCGGGGCCTATTACGAATACGATTCTTACAGAGAGGTTAGAGGGAGGCTGGAGCAGCTCAGAATATGCGGTCACCCCACTGACAAGGTTGACCTAATTATAATGGGCGGGACTTTCCTCGCGAGACCCACCTTCTACCAGAGAGCCTTTATCAAGGGCTGCTACGACGCCATGAACGAGGCCGTCGGAGGCCCTGCCACTTTTAGCCCCGGGTCAATGCGCTTGGCGCAGGGTGGGGCTCGGGGCGAGGGAGGAGGGGGCGCCGCATCGCTGGAGGAGGCGATTGCCGCCAACGAGCTGGCGCCCTCGAGATGCATCGGCCTCACGGTCGAGACCAGACCCGACTGGTGCTTTGAGCCGCACATCGACGCCATGCTCTCCTTTGGAGCCACAAGGGTCGAGCTTGGGGTACAGAGCCTCTCGGACGTGGCGCTGGATAAAATGAAGAGGGGGCACGGCGTCGCTGAAACGATAAGGGCCACACAGCTCGCCCGCGACGCGGGACTGAAGGTGGGCTACCACATGATGCCCGGCTTCCCCTTCGTCGCGAGGGAGGAGGAGAGGGAGCACTACCGCCGCCTCTTCGAGGACCCCTCCTTCAGACCGGACATGCTCAAGCTCTACCCGACCCTTGTTCTCGAGGGAACCGGGCTCTACGAGATGTGGAAGAGGGGGGAATATGACCCCCTGACAACGGAGGAGGCTGTGGAGTTCCTTGCGGAGATCAAGAGCCGGTTCCCGCCGTGGGTTAGGGTCCAGAGAGTCCAGAGGGACATCCCGGTACAGCTCATCGCCGCCGGTGTGAAGAAGAGCAACCTTCGCCAGCTCGTCCGAAGGAGAATGGAGGAGATGGGGCTGAGGTGCGGGTGCATCAGGTGCCATGAGGTCGGTCACCTAGGCATGGGGTCTGGGACCGCCGCCGGCCTCTCGCTCAGAACCACGCTCTACGAAGCATCCGGCGGGCTCGAGGCCTTCATTTCCTTCGAAGCGGATGCCGGGGCCCTCGCCGGATACCTCCGGCTCAGGAGGCCCTCACCCGCCGCGCACAGACCCGAGATGCGTGGGGGTGTGAGCGCCATCGTCCGGGAGCTGAGGGTGCTCGGCGAGCCGGTGCCCTTCAACGAAGCTCCTGGGGATAGATGGCAGCACAGGGGACTTGGCGTGAGACTTATGGAAGAGGCGGAGAGAATCGCTCGAGAGGACTGGGGGGCAGAGGTTCTTTTGGTGAATAGTGGCGCGGGCGCGCGCGGCTACTACCGGAAAATGGGCTATGAACTAGTCGGGCCTTACATGGGAAAAAAGCTGCGCTCCCGATGACGCAACGCCAACGCCAGTTCACGTGGTCGTTGGCCCGCTTCGATGCTGACCCAGGTGCAACCCAAGGTCAGCGCGGGTTCTCCCAACCATTTTATATATACCGGTATGCCCCCGGACGCACTTCTCCTTTTCAGCCCCTCTTTAGCCCTTCTCGACGCCTGCGGGGGAGATGAGCTCGAGACACTTCCCGGTCTCCCTCGCCCTTCCCTTTGCCATTTCTATATATGCCCCCTGCCTGCGCAGGCCGAGGCTGCGGAGGAAGCGCACAACCCAGGCGGAATTCGCAGGGACATAGACCTCGACACCTTTGCTGGCGCGTGTGCAGAGTGCGAGGAATAGAGACCGGGCGGCGTCTCGAGCGCTCCCAGCGCAGACCCACGGCCCGGCCTCGACATAGTCCCGCCCAGGCTTTCCAATGATAAAGCCCTTCACCTTTCCCCTCTCCATCCAGACGAAGGAGTGGCGCTTAAAGTCCCGCACGAGTGCTCTAATCATTCTCCCCCTCCCCTCCCCCCATGCCCTCCGGTCAAGGGCGATGACCTCTGGAAAGTGATTGGGGCAGAGGGGTACAATTCTCCCGGACCGCAGAGGAATCGGGCGCACGCGTGGCCGGCCACAGAAGCGGAAGAAGCGCCCGACGGCTTTGAAGCCGAAGGCAGTGTAGAAGCCCACGGTCTCAGGGTAGGAGAAAAGGCCCACCCGGCTTCCTCCACGTCGCTTAACGAAGCTCATGGCGGCTTCCATTAGGACGCGACCGACCCCGCAACCCCTCCAGCGGCGAGAAACGACAAGATTGCCTATCCAAAAAATCTCTCCATGCCGAATCACGCTCACCAGCCCCACCGGCCTCCCGGCCGCAATCGCAATCAGAACCCCTCCTGATGAGAGGCGGAGCAGCCTCTGGATGTCGCTTCTGAGAAAACCCCAGCCCTCCTCTTCCGTCACTTTCATTGCGAAAGCGATGTCGGAGGGCCGCATCCTCCGGACCGAGAAATAAATGTGATGTGCTCGGCGCCCGGGACGCGGTGTGGCTCCATCCTTATGATGGACGGCCAGACCTGGCCCTCCATCACCCCCTGCAAGGGGCCCTGTTTCCGTCCTCCACCACCTCGTCGCATCGATGGCCGCCGTGGGTGATGTACCTCTTGTCACCCCGCCTGTGCTTCATCGTGCAGGGACCGTACTCGTCGTCCTCGTTGCCATACCAGCACTCGCAGTCCATGCAGCGCTTGTCATACACTCTCAGGGCCATGCCACACAGCTTCCTTTGTTGGCCAAACGCGGAGGGAAATATTAAGTTTGTTGGATGCCGAAAAATAAATATCGCCCGGAGGGATTGTATGGTCGTGACAGAATTCCACCGCGGGCAGGCTCGCGATGCCCCTATTTGCATGGTGGCGGGGTGCACCAGCCCCGCCGTCAGGTCCATTCCGCTGAAAAAGGTTCAAGGCAATATCTCCGCGGGTCTAAAGACCGAGGCCCGCAGGGTCCATCTATGTAAAATGCACTACAAGGAGTACAAGCGGAGAACCCGGGAAGAAAGAATCGTAAACTCCCTTGCGTGGGGGAGATAGCCACACCGGTCTCAACCGTCCGGGGTGCTGATGAGCATGGCGCTCAGTATCATAATTGTCTCTTCTGGCACATTCTCGTAGCCGTTCCTGTTGGTTACGGGCGTGTGTGCTATAACCTCTACGATCTCCATGCCCCGCACGACCCTTCCAAACACTGCGTAGCCAGGGTTCGAGGGTGAGGGGTCGAGATGGGTATTGTTGGCCAGATTGATGAAGAACTGGGAGGTGGCGCTGTCTGGGTCGGAGGTCCTAGCCATCGCCACCGTCCCGCGCTCGTTCTTTAATTTGGGGTTTATTTCGAGCTTTATCGGTGGGCGAGTAGGCTCCTTGGGCGTCAGGTCCGGATTCAGGCCACCGCCCTGAATCACGAAGCCCGCAACGACTCTATGGAATATCGTTCCCGAGTAGTAGCCGCTGCCTACATAGTCTATGAAGTTGCGCACGGTGTTGGGGGTCTCGTTGCCGTACAGGGCTATGACTATCGGGCCCTTCGAGGTCTCGAGTCTGGCGTAGCCCGTCGGGTAGATCTCGCCGGCTGGGGGCGCGGTCTCGGGCGAAGGCTCCTCTGGGGAAGAGGGGGGGTTTGTGTAGGCATAGACGGCCAGCGCGCCTACCACAACCGCCACTGCTGCCAGAAGAACGAGGTGCTCTTTCCGGAGGCGGCGGGTTCCTGCACTTCTCTTTGGGCTCTTCCCTCCGGTGGCACCTCCGGAGTGGACCTTGTCGATGTGTTGCTCCAGCCGGTCCCTCCCGACCCTCGCCCTGCACACCGGGCACCGGACGACCCCTCTATTTCTGGCCACGCGGATTGAATTCGGCCTCGGGATATTAAAGTTTGGAGCCGGCGGGATAGATTTAATTAGAAAAACCGCATTCGCACGGCTCCGGGGGAAGAAATGTCTGGTGATGTGGTCATCTGTTCGGCTGTCAGGACGGCAATAGGCAAGTTCGGCGGAACGCTCAAGGAGACCCCTGCAGTCAGGCTGGGAGCCATTGTCATAAAGGAGGCCATTGCAAGGGCCAGAATCGAGCCGGGACTAGTTGACGAGGTCATCATGGGCAATGTGCTTTCGGGAGGGCTGGGCCAGAACCCCGCAAGGCAGGCCGCGATATACGCGGGTGTTCCGGTCGAGGCGGGAGCGATGACAGTCAACAAGGTCTGCGGCTCGGGGCTGAAAGCGATGATGATCGCGGCCTCGGAGATAAAGGCCGGCGACGCGGGAATAGTCGTGGCGGGGGGCATGGAGAACATGGACATGGCGCCCTTCGCCCTCGACAAAGCGCGCTACGGCTACAGGATGAACAACCAGACCATCATAGACCTGATGGTCAACGACGGCCTGTGGGACGTCTACAACAACTTTCACATGGGCATGACGGGAGAGATAATTGCGGAGAAGTACGGCCTGACGAGGGAGGAGATCGACGCCTTTGCCCTGAGAAGCCACCAAAGGGCCTCGGAGGCGATAAAGAACGGGTGGTTCAGGGAGGAGATAGTTCCAGTCGAGGTGCAGGTAGGGAAGGGCCAGACCGTGAAGTTCGACACCGACGAGGGCGTCCGCCCCGACACCTCCCTTGAGAAGCTTGCTAAACTGCCCCCGGTTTTCAAGAAGGGCGGCGTGGTGACGGCCGGTAACGCCTCGCAGATATCCGACGGCGCCGCGGCCACGGTCATGATGTCGGAGGACAGGGCGAAGGAGCTGGGGGCACCGATTCTCGCGAGGGTGAGGTACTACTGCTTCGCCGGAACGAAGCCAGAGCTGGTAATGTACGCTCCAGTACCCACTATCAATAAACTCCTCAAACAGAGCGGCATGAAGATAGGCGACTTCGACCTCATCGAGCACAACGAGGCCTTTGCCTCCGCCTCGGTGGCCATCGCGAAGGAGTTCAGCATACCTCCTGAAAAATTCAACATCCACGGCGGCGCTGTGGCGCTGGGCCATCCAATAGGATGCTCGGGGACGCGCGTGATGGTCACATTGATTCACGCACTAAAGAGAACCGGCGGAAAGAGGGGGCTGGCCGCGGTCTGCCTTGGCGGGGGAAACGGGGTGGCGATGGCGGTGGAGCTGGAGAAATAAGGTGGGTGCCCTGGAACCGGGGATGGTAGCGCAGGTCGCGAAAGTGGGCGCGGGGTAGTGGCTTTCCCTTAACTACTCCTCCTCCCGAATTTCCCTCAGGCTGTAGAGCTAGAATTCGACCCCGGCTGCCGCCATCGCAGCCACAGCCCCCCTGGCAAAAAACCAGGAAGCTAGATTTCTCCGGACCCCGCGGGACTGTATCGATGGCTAGGGTCATCTCCGCAGAGGTCCTCCAATCCGCGACCACAAGACGGATGGTGCGAATTCCCTTTGTGAGATTGTCCATGATGAAGCGGTTGGCATTCGAGGGGAGAAGGGGGCCGGTCTATCGGGCGTAGCTCAGGGGGTGGACGTCGTCGTCCGCTGCCTCCACACTGAACTCCATCCTCCTGGCCACCTAAAAGGGCTGGCCGTTGAGCGGGGCAAAGGAGACGATGGGGGGTATGGTATTGGGCTTGATTGTTATCAAAATCGATTCCGACTTCACGACCATTACACCATCCAAGGCCTGAAGGAATATCCTGTGACTGCCCGCTGAGAGACCGTGGGCGGTGGGGTTCGGGCCGGGGCCGAGTAGGGTCATGGACCACATCGACTGGAAGGTCAGGGCGCCGCCGTCAGGGTCTCAGAAGTTCTCGAGCACTTTCGTCACCGCGAGCTTGCCCTCAATGAGCTCTATGGGAGAGAAGTCCTAGACTATGGCAGGGCGATGGTTCAGCAGGCCGGAGCGGAATAAATCGAAGTCAGCGGGGGAGTTCGTGTTGGCGTTCCTGTCGGCGATCAGAAGGCTCCCCGACACAAGTGACCTCATGGTAATTGGAGAGCTCCAGGGGATCTTGTAACTCTCCTGCTACTAATTCAGCCCCATCCAGTTGTTATTTTCCTGCCTGCCCATAACCCTGCCTTCTCGAATGTGCGCTGGGGCCTGGAGTGAATAATGGCGTGAATCGAGAAATTTCCAGAGGCGAGCGGGCGAACTAGGCTCTCGGTGTTCGAACCCTACAAGTTGGTTTTCCGGTTAGAGATGATGTGGAGGTGGCACGGGGTCGTGTTGGCCACGACGTAGGAGGAAGGGGGATTGAAATAGCTCCAATTCGGTCGAGGGAGGTGCCCTCGAACTCATAGTAGCTCGTGATCTCTTAGACCGCCCTGCTTCCCTCCCAGCCCGAGCGCGAAGTCGGGAGGAATCATTCATCCGGTGAGAAAAGAGGCGTAGCCCGGGCTTCATCCTCCCCCTCATCCCCCAGGACTAGTGCGCAGACCATACCGGCTTAACACGTGAGGATGAGGGGGCAGACGATAACAAAAGCCATGGCCGCCTCTGAAAAGAAACCACCCGATAAAAATATGCGCCAAGAATATAATAACATTTTTGAACGAGCCCTTCCAAACCTTTATTTTCACCCCTTCATGTTAGGGTTCGATAGCAATGAGGCTGCTCTTCATCCACGCGGACTACATGCGTTATGAGACCAGAGAGAGAGCGACAAAAGCTGCCGAGGAGCTCCCGGACGGTAAGCGGAGCGGGGGGATGGAGGAGGCCCTCGTGGTCTTTGCAACCGTTGAGGAAAGGGACGGGGTGAATCCCGAGGGGACCGCCCGCGCGGCTGCATCTGGCATTATAGAGGTGCTTGCTCAGGTCGGCGCGGATAGAGTGCTACTATATCCTTATGCCCACCTTTCGTCCTCGCTCGCAGAACCGGAGACGGCAAAATCGGTGCTCGCCGGAATCGAGGCCGCTCTCCGGGAGAGGGGAGTGGAGGTCCACCGCTCCCCCTTCGGCTGGTACAAGGCCTTCCAGCTCTCCTGCAAGGGCCACCCGCTCTCCGAGCTGTCTAAGGAAATAGAGGCGGAGGAGCAGAAGCTCACTAGAGAGGAGGTCGTGAAGGGGATAAAAAGCGAGTTCCTCATCCTCACACCGGACGGTGCGGAGCACAGGCTGGATATGGAAAATGCAGATCGAGACCCGGAGCTGGCAAAGCACCCGTCGCTCCGCAGCTTCATTCTAACGGAGGAGGCGAAGGCGAGGAAGCTCGAGGAGCCCCCCTCGGTCAAGGCGATGCAGAGGCTGGAGCTCGTCGACTATGAAGATGCGAGCGACAGCGGCCACTTCAAGCTCTATCCGAAAGGCCACCTAATTTTTCACCTACTAGAGGAGTGGGCGAGGAGGCTTGCTCTCGAGCGACTTGGCGCGATGCAGATAGACACCCCCATTATGTACGACTGGACCCTCCCCGATATACAGGCTCAGGCAAAATCGTTCCACGAGAGGCACTATGTGATAAAAACCGACGAGAAGAGGCAGTTCGTGCTCCGCTTCGCGGGCGATTTCGGCCTCTTCAGAATGATGGCCCGCGCCACACTGAGCCACCGGCATCTCCCTGTCAAGGTTTACGAGTTCTCGAAGAGCTTCAGGCTCGAGCAGCGCGGCGAGCTGACGGGCCTGAAGAGGCTCAGGGCATTTCACATGCCGGACATCCACTTCTTCACGAAGGACCTAGACCAGGGCTGGGATGTATTCTTCGAGCTCTTCTCAGCCTACACAGACTACCACAGGGCGATTGGGGCGGAATACGCCATTGCCTTCCGCATCGTGAGGGAGTTCTACGATAGATACAGGGACCGGCTCGTCGGCCTCCTCAGGTACGCTGGAATGCCGGCGCTCATCGAGCTCCTCTCGCAGCGCAAGCACTACTGGGTCGTGAAATATGAGTCACAGGGCATAGACGCGCAAGGTGGCGCGGTCCAGCTCAACACAGTCCAGCTCGACGTCGAAGACGGGGAGAGGTACGGAATTTTCTACACCGACGCCGATGGCTCAAAAAAGCCCTGCATAATCGGCCATTGCTCGGTCGGCTCGATTGAGAGATGGATATACATAATGCTCGAGAACGCCCTCAAAATGGAGAAGCCCGCGCTCCCCTTCTGGCTCGCACCCACACAGGTCCGCCTTATCCCTGTGGGACCGGAGTTCATCGCGGACTGCGAGGCCCTCGCGTCTCGGCTCAGGGCCCGCGTGGATATTGACGACAGGGAGGAGAAGGTGGGACGGAAAATCCGGGATGCGGAGAGGGAGTGGGTGAACATGATAATCGTCGTGGGTGAGAAGGAGCGGGCCTCTGGGATGTATCCCGTACGCATGCGCAGCGGAGAAGTCAGAGAGCTTAGCTTCGATGAGCTGACAGCGGAGATAGCGCGGCTTCAGGCGGACTATCCTTACGATGGCCTTCCGCTACCGCTCCACATGAGCAAGAGGCTAACCTTCAGGGGATGAGGGAAGAATCAGGAGGACCACAGTACCGGTGACGGGGCTGCGTCATCTCACGGCGCGGCCGCGCTGGGGCCAGAGGGCTGAGGTGCAGGCCTCCGGGCGCTCGAGCCAGCTAGCGAACTAGAGAAGAAACTCCACAAGCCAGTGCCACGCGAAGCACCCCAGGAAGGCCCCGATAAGGCAGAGCGCCACCGAGACCCTCAAAATCGCCACAGTCGAGTTTATGGCTGTCGTGAGGCGAGCCGTGTTGCCGGGGCCGAAAACCCGAATCTCTGCCTCCGCGCTCCCGGCGCCGACCTCTACCTCTTCCATGGTCGCAAGAGCCCTCTCCAAAGTGCCTCTCGCAATCTCAATCAGTCTATCGTGGTGGAACCTCGCTCCCACCGGGTTATAGCCGCCCATCGTGGCGTGGACCGCGTGGTTGTCGGTTGTGAAGACCTCCGCCTCGTCCACCATCCCCCGGACACCTTCGAGGAGCTTTTCCCTGAGGCCCCTGACCATGTTGTTCCCATCGAAAAGGACGTAGGCGCTTTTCCTCCCCGCGGACTCCAGTACCGCAACCTGAATACCCTGGGAGCCGATACCGTCCCTCTCCGGCACGAAGCCCACCGAGGAGGCGAACCCAGCGCGTAGGCCTGCGGGGGAGGCCAGTTTTTCCGGAGCGCCGCCCCCGGTTGTTGATGGAGATGGGGCCGGGGCGACTTCCCGCTCTAGCCTCGTTGGCTCCTGGAGCGATGTAATAGCCTCCCCCACCAGTTTCATCAGCTCCTCGGCCTCGCGAGTTCCGGAGTGGACCGCCCCGCTCCCCCTCTCGAGGCAGTTGTGGGCGTCTATGAAAATCGCGCGGGGCCAGCCCTTCGCCGCAAGCTCCTTTTTTACCATCACACCCACCGCGTGGTCGACGTCGTCAGTGGGGTCGGGGGCAGAAGTGTGGATCACCACCAGCGCGCCGCCCAGCAGCTGCGTGCACACCGAGACCCGCTCGCCCCGGAGCCTCTTGAACGCTCCGGCCCCCCTTTGGAACTCAAGGCTTTCGAGAGCCCTCGAGGCCGCGCGCGCAAGCTCCGAAACGTCCTCCTCGCTCGCCGGGTTCTGGTCGTGGGTTGCTGGACCGTGGAAAACCATCACCGTGGTATCGGGCTCCACGCCGGCCACCCCCGCCTCGAGCTTCTTCCTCAACCTCGAGGGAAGGTCGCTGCCGCCCAGTCGACCGAAGGGGCCCGGGTGGACTGAAGGAACGAGCCATAGGGCCCTCAGCCGTCCCCTCGCCCTGAATGCTACAGCATCGACCTCGGCCCTGAAGGGCACGGAGAATGTGGAGAAGAAGCGCTCCATCTCTTCCTTCCCAGCCGACCCGCCTTCGGTCCAGTGCGCGAGCATGTTGCGGACCAGCTCCATACCGCTCGCGCCGAAGCTGCGCCTGAGGGGGGACTCCGCGATTCGCTTGAAACCCGCGGCGGAGAGGAGGAAAACGGAGGAGAAGCCGAGTGCGAGGAATAGCTCGCGGGTCCCGAAGGGCGGGAGGAGAATCGCAACCGCTATGACCCCACACAGCGGCATGACGACCGCGGTCGCCAGCGCCCTTCCATGATGGGTGACAGCGGTCGTGAGGAGGACCAAATGCCAGAGCCAGAGTACGAGACCCCACGAAAAAATCAGAATGTCGGAGAGGCGAGTCCCAAACCTGGGCTCCATTACCCAGCGCCAGAGTGCAAGGACCGGAAGGAGAATTATGAGGGAGAGGAGTGCCAAAAGTGCGCTCCTGCGCAGGTATATTTTCCCACCGAGCATCCTTGTCAGAGGCAAGGCCAGGGCAGCTCCGAGAAGGGCGGGCAGGAAAAAGAGACCGAGCGACGCGACCGCCCACGAGGCGGGCTCATTAGCGGGTAGGACTAGGACGCCGAGGAGAAAGGAGCTCGCGAGGGCCAGCGGAAGGGTCTTCCAGGGCGCGGGTGAGGTGAATACGTAGTTGGCTACCCCAGTCGCCTGGACAACGCCCTGCTCTGCCGTCATTGTGGGTCGCCGCGGGCTCCTGCCGCTCACACCACCCCCAGATTCCGGAGCCTCGGGCAAGGGCCGCTCACCCCTTTTTGACCGCGGCGATTATTTTTGAGAGGTGGGCGATGTCGCCCCGGCTGTACTCAATGACCGTGCCTGTGACGACTATATCCGCTCCAGCGCGGACGAGCTCGCGCGCCTGCTCGGGGCGGGTGATGCCACCGCCGACAATAACCGGTACCGTGAGACTTCGAGCCACCGCCCTCACTGTTCTGGCAGGTAGGGGTTCGGGCGCTCCGGAGCCTGACTCGAGATACACGCAGGCCATTCCGAAAAGCTCGGCCGCGAGGGCGTACTCCACGGCCTGAGAGGTATCGTCTCTTGGCACGAGTTCGGCGCGGCCCACCTCCCCGGCCCTCATCCCGGGCTCAAAGATAATGTAGCCCATCGGTATCGGCTCGAGACCATACCTCCTGACCAAGGGGGCCGCGCGACTCTGTTCTCCAATGAGGAAGCGCCTGTCCCTCGAGTTGAGGAGGCTCATAAAAAATATCGCGTCGGCGTGGGGGGAGAGGCAGGCGGCGCCGGCGGGGAAAAGAATGGTGGGGAGGCGGCAACGCTTTTTCACCGCCAGGACGGTCTCGTCGGTGA
This sequence comes from Thermoplasmata archaeon, assembly GCA_038851035.1. Taxonomy (NCBI): domain Archaea; kingdom Methanobacteriati; phylum Thermoplasmatota; class Thermoplasmata; species Thermoplasmata archaeon. The sequence goes on along the minus strand of JAWCLH010000011.1, from coordinate 37,464 downwards.
TACGCGGATCAACCCCCGTGGAGCCTCCCACCATGATGCCGTCGCTCCCGGCCCTTTCAAAAGTGAGGGCGAGTTCCCCGGCGGCCTCCGGGCTCTGCCTATCAGGGTCGATAAGGCCCAAGTGGGCAGCTCGCCGCTCGAGCTTCCGCAGGAGTCCCCTCCAGACCGCCTTTCTCTTCATTCGCCGACCTTCACCTTAGCTAGTCCCCCCGCGAGAAAAGCGAGAAGCGCCAGCAGCATCGCCACCTTTGTGAGCCGGGACGATAGTCCCGGGTTGCGCATCAGAACAAGCAGAGAATATATAAATATTGCATCAGCCCCGACCATGAGCGGAATGTAGTATAGGGGCTGGAAAAGCGCCATGGGGAATACTGGCGAGGGGGAGAGAAGAACTGCTAGAAGTATCCACGCGGACGCGACGGCTCCGGCTCTCTTGGGACCGATGAGCCGGGGAACGGTGCGACGGTCTGTATCGCCCTCAATATCCTCGATGCCCTTGATGAGCTCGCGACCCATGCTGGCGAGAAAGGCGAGGAGGGAGAGCACGAGAACCTGAACAGGGACCTCATAGGAGGTTCCCGGTGGAATCACAGCCGCCCCTCCGAAGAGAAAGAGGGAGGCAGTCAGCCAACTGATGGTCAGATTACCCGGCAGACCACTCCGCTTTAAAGAGAATTCATAAACCCAGAGAAGGAACATGTTAAGGAGCGCTATAAGCAGGCACAGGTGGTTTATCCCCGGCCAGCCTATGAAAAACGATGAGATCAGACCAGAGGCAAATAGGAATATGGAGAGCCTCCATGCTGAGGCGGGACGAATTCTTTTCATGGGTAGTGGCCGGTCGGGATGATTAACCCGATCTATTAGCCTATCGTAGTAATCGTTTAGAGTATTGCCCCCGCCGGTATAGAGAAACGCAACCAGCATAGCGACAAAAAGGCTGAAGGTTGGGGGGGAGGACAGGACATCAGTTCCAGCCGCAACTATCCCCCCGGCAAGAACAGCGAATGCCGACATGGCAGCGTTGAGTGGGCGAATTATTTCAAGACGCGAGTCCACGAAAGGGCATTGGAATAGGGCTTTTAAAATTTAGGAGGAAAAAAAGAAGCGAATGAATTAAATACTTGATAATGTATATGTCAGACAATAGATGTACAAAGGATGTCAAATGTCAGACGAGCATTTGCAAGGGGTCGGATGAATGGTGGCGAGGTCAGAGCGGGTTACGATTCGGCTTCCTTTAAGATTTCTTGAGGCGATTGATCTTCTTGTCGGTCTGGATGATTTCCCTTCGCGTTCAGAAGCTATTCGTACTGCAGTGAGGGATCTTGTCTACTCTCGTGTGAGTCTCGTGACCAAGAAGACCAAGAGACTCCGGGAGCTTCACTTAAATGTCTCCCGACTCCGTGAGCTGGAGAGCCAGCTTCTCAAGAGATGACCTTTTTCAGGATTGCCCTTTTCCCCCTTTTTTTTATTTTCTGGCCAGTTTAGGCTCTCTCTTTACATCTAGCTTCTAAAAGATTTGGTTTGTGGTGTTAATGGTATTTTAATCGCTATGGAGAATGGATTAATATTTTTTTAATTCGTTCCTATGACATCGCTGTTGGCGCCTGTGAAACATGGGGTTGCTCTCTGTTCTGGATTCAATCGATGTGGTTCATCCCGATATTGTGGTGTTTTGGTCCTGTAATGGGGCTGTGCTATTCAATTCTTAATTGACTGTAACCGTAGCAGATTTTGATCGAAGTGAAGCGGTTGAAAGGGAGGTAGGCCTGGATGGTGTTTTTTGAGCATCTGCAAAAGGGTGTGGAGAATTCCTGAATTCCTCCATCACCTAGTGCGTGAGAAAAAAAACCAGCGCGCGCAAAGGCTGGCGACCCGTCCTCCAACACCACTCTTGCATCTATACAAATCCTTCTCAGTAGGGATGAGAGGGGGGCCATATTTATGTTCAAACCGGAGCTGCCGCTGTGTCGGCCGCCTCGGTCGGCCCTATTTCTAATCGAAAGCTCCAGAGAGCCCGAGCCTTTACCCCATAGAAAAATTCTATCTCTCACTTGCACTATATAGTCCTCCGGTGTAGAGGGTGGGGAGTGTGGCCGAAATAATAGAAATCGACCTCCCTGGCATCGGAAAGAAGTTCACTCTGACCACGGTCGCCGGCTACACAATAACTGTGATTGCTCATCTCGACGGTCGGAGGGATATCTACTACTTTAAAGACTCGGAGGATGAGGATTCGGCTCACGTCTTCAGCCTGACGGACGAGGAGTCACGTCGGCTGAGCGCGATCCTTGGGGACACCTTCTTCAAGCCGGCTCCAATTGACCTGCTTCGTTCGGCTCTCGCCCCCACGACACAGATTGAGCTCGTCAGGGTGCCATCAAGTGGCCCCGCTGTGGGGAAAACTCTCGGCGAGCTGGACCTCCGCAGGCAGACTGGAGCCTCCGTCCTGGCGGTGCAGAGGGGCGACCGGATAGTCCCCAACCCCTCCGCCGGCACCCGAGTGGATGGCGGGGATGTGCTGATTGTCATGGGGACCGCGGAAGAGCTGAAGAAGGTCGAGACCCTGCTCGGGAGGGGTTGAGGGGCGGTGGAACTTGGCCGCGAGCTTTTTTTTTGAGATTGGCATAATAATCCTTCTCGCCTTCGTGGGCGCTTACATAGCAGGGCGCTTTCGCCAGTCGGCGATAATCGGATACATCATCGTGGGGGTCCTGATCGGGCCGAGAATTCATATCAGCATAGCGGGACTGGACTATCACGGCCTGATCGCCAACCAAGATTTCATTAGACAGATTTCAGGCCTTGGCCTCATGTTCCTCCTTTTTTTCACTGGTCTTGGCTTCTCGCCCAGCAATCTGAAGAACACCTGGAAACCCGCGTTGGTTCTATCGGTCTCGGACGTCCTGATGAATATATTCACGGGATTTATTATCGGAGCCCTGTTTGGCTGGCCACTTCACGACACGCTCTTCCTAGCGGCGATCGTCGCCATGAGCAGCGTGGCGGTGGCGGCCAAGTCAGCTGACGAGGAAAAGAGGCTCTACAAGAAGGAGTACAACTACCTCTTCGGCACGATGATAGTGGAGGACTTCATCTCTATCCTGCTCTTGACTTTCGCTTCGGCCTTCGTGCTCGGGGACGTTCTCTCTCCAAACCAGATCGCGGCGATGGGGGCTGGAGTTGTGATAATCTACTCATTCTTCTTCATCCTCGCCCTCTTCATCGCCCCCGGAGTCTTCCACTACTTCGAGAAGATACAGAGCAACGAGCTTTTCATACTCTTCTCCCTGAGCGTGGTTTTCCTCTCGTCCGCCTTCGCAGACTATCTGGGGATACCTCCCGCGATTGGGGCCTTTCTCGTGGGGATGGCGTTTGCGGAGACAAGCCTCAGGGACAAGCTCGCCACGCAGATGCTCTCGATGAAGGATGCCTTCGTTGCGATATTCTTCGTGAGTTTCGGAATGCTTGTCGAGCCGGGTGTGTTCATCAGGGTGGCGCCGATGGTGGCGCTGGTCGTCCCGGTTGTGGTCGTCAACGAGGTCATCGTGCTGGGTGCGCTCGCCTATCTCTTGGGATTCACGAGACGTGCGGCGGTCTCGATCGGCTCCGGCTTCCTCGGTAGGGGCGAGGACGCCGTGCTCTTCGCATCTGTGGGGAGCGGGCTCCAGAACCCCCAGACGGGTCAACCGGTGTTGAGCAAGGCGAGGGAGATTAGCCCGTTCACGGGCGGCTTCTGCTTCGTCATGAGCGCCCTAACCCCCGCGATGATGAGGATGTCGACAAGGCTCTCGGATGATCTCGCGCGCGCGGTCCCTTCCTCCCTTCGGACCGGCGGTGACCTGATTTCACGCGTGCTGAGAGGAATCGTTCTGGCCCCCGGTTTCTCACCGAACTTCGAAGAGAAGAGGTGCATTGCCCTGATTGGGGGGTATGGTGCCTCCGTATGCGCAGCCCTCGTCACCACCGGATGGCAACACTGGATATCGTCGCTCTCGGCACTCGCGCTCCTGCTCATCGTTGGGACGAGTCTCTCCGGTGTCCTCCGCCCCTACACCAAGTCCATCGAGCTTCCAGAGGTCATAATCCTCCCCCCGAATCGCGAAAGAATTCATCGGTTTGTCACAAGTACAATAGCGCTACTCCTCTCACTCGTTCTCCCTCCCGCGGCCCTGTGGGGAGTTAGCTGGATGGTAGTTCTGCTGGTTGACCTGGGAATTCTTCTCGCAATTTTCACGGAAATGGTTAGAATTCACCGGTCCCTCCCGATCAGGCCCCCCCTCGATAAAGAGCACATCCTACGGCACGGAATTCCCGAGCCCATCAGGGGGGCGTCGCCATTCTCTCCGAAAAAGGTACGCATCAGGGCCACTCCGCCGATGAGGTCGCCCGGGCATTTGAAAAAGCGCAGAGCCTTCTCAAGAGAGGCCCACGGGGGCTCCTTGAGCCCGAGGAACCCGGAAGGGAGGGGGGGTCGAGGGGTCTAGACCTCATCCCTCAGCTCGTCCATGTCCGCGACGGGCTCTATGAAGCAGTCAATAACCCCCGGAATGTTCCTTTTAATTCTCGTCTCCACCCTCATCATCAGGTCGTCGAGCCGTTCGAGGGGAATGTCGGGGTCCAGCTCCACCCATAGATGAACGATGATGCGGTTGGCGCCCATGAACATCGTCTTAACGCTCAGGACATCCCGTATCCCCTGCTCCATCTTCGCCAGCGCGGCGATTCTCTTCTCAGTCCCCTCGTCCGCGGCGCTCCCGATGAGCTTCTCCCTATTCTCGCGCGCGAGAAAAATCGCAAACACGCCGAGCGTGACACCAATCACCACTGCGGCGTAGCCATCAATATAGTTGAGGCCGGACCCATGAACTGTGGCAATCGCACCGAGCGCTATGCAGACGCCGAGCAAGGCGGTGAAATCCTCAACGAATATCAGCTTGAGCGTTGGTTCGTGGACGTTGAAAAAAGCCTTGAATGGGTTTCTCATGCGTATCCCCGTGGTCTCGCTGGCGCACTTCGTCAGGCCCTGGACGGCATAGGCCACCGCCACGCACTCGAGCGCGGCCGCCGCGACAAGACTCGCAATAGCGAATTCGATGTGCTTAATATCTTGTGTATTGGCTATCTGCTCGTAGCCTCTGTATATCGAGCTCACGGATATGACGCCGAGCATGAACATCGCCGCCACGAAGGACCAAAAGAACACCTCTTTCCCGTAGCCGAAGGGGTGTTCGCGGTCCGGCGGGCGGCTAGCTAGGTAGAGACCGGTCATCAGGAAGATGCTATTCGTCGAGTCGGCAAGGCTGTGCAGGGTCTCGGAGAAGAGCACTGCGCTCCCTGTTAGCCAGGCCGATACCGCCTTCACCACGAATATCCCGAGGTTCGCCGCCAGCGCCACCCTGACGGGTCTTGTGCCTGACTGCGTGGGTTCCATCCCCCACCGCCGCTCCCGGGGATAATTAGGGTCTCCTATTATGAAATTATGGTGCTAGCGCCAAGTGCTGTGTTCGCGGGATTTGGGCCGGCCTTTTTTCCGGAGGCCCGGCGAATAAGAGCGGCCTCCGGCCGCATGCCCTCTCCGGAGGCATATGGGCCCAGAGAGATTTGAACTCTCGACCGCCCGGTTATCAGCCGGGCGCTCCAGCCAGTCTAAGCTATGGGCCCGCGGATTGACGGTAAAATGATAATGGGGTATTTTAATATGTGGTTCCCAATCCATAACCATCCAAGATGAGCATAGCGGGGTCGTGCCGTTGATTCTATTCACCTACACCGAATCCACAAAGGTCTCTGCTCAGACCCCGCTCTGCCCCGAATGCAAGAAAAAAATACGTCGATGGAAAAGGCCTGGCCTTGAAGGTCGGCGCGGGGGCCGGAGCGATTTTTTTTCGCATCACTGTTTATCCCATTGTATTTAGGAGGGATGGAAGGCACCCCTCCATTCTACCTCTCCTCAGAGGTCGGAGGAGTGGTTGGCTTCCTGATTTTTGCCCAACCGAAAAAACATAATGAAATAGGGTAGTGCCCCTTCCGCCCGGTTTGCGGTCGGGATACAATGGACTATCACCTCCAATGGGCGAAACAGACCGGCGGGGAGAAAGCCGAGCTACCGATTTACCTCCAGTGCAGGTGTGGGTAGCAGGGCCCCCGCTTCCCCATGGACGGCCTCGGGTTTTCGTTGACAAGCACGGCGCTGAGGCGCTAGCGGGCAGCCGCGTTGAGAGCCTCGCTGTTTCCTCTTGGCGGGTTAGGCATAACCAGTAGAGTCCGTGGCAACATTTGCTACTAAAAGCCGTGTTAGAATAATCAGGAAATAGGCAATAACGGAACCAATAATCCGGCGACGGCTAGCTCTCCCTCCTCGCCATGAACCTCATCAGCGCCCTGAAGCGCTCTGCCTGCTCGGAGTTCCCGAGGCCTTCCATTCCGTCCACGATTGCTAGCGCCTCCCTCAGGAGCCTCTCCGCCTCGTCCACGGCCCAGCCCCTGACCCTTCGAGTTCTGCCGCCAGGCTCCCAGTCCACCACGCCGTTCTTCCTGTAGATACTGATGACCCTCTCTATGTCCCTCTTCGTTGTGCGTTCGCGTGGCTTTTTAAAAATCGCCAGGAGCTCCTCCCTCTCCCTAGGCCCGCAGACCTCGAGGGCGCGGGCAAAGAGGGCGCTCGGCTTGCCCTCCCTGATGTCATTACCGATCTCCGGTTTTCCGTCCCGGCCCATCCGGCCCTTGCCGGTGGTCAGGTCTATGACGTCGTCCAGAATCTGGAATGCCACGCCCACATTACCCCCGAGCCTCCAGAGGTCGGAAACCGCTCGCTCCCCCAGCCCCGCTAGTATAGCTGCCCCGACCACGCCAAATATTAGGTAGTACCCGGTCTTCAGGGTGGCAAGCTCCCGGTACTTCTCCACGGTGAAACCCGCGTCCGCCCTCAGGTTGATGTCCAGCGCCTGCCCCTCGCCCGTCTTTACGAGCGTTAGGGTGAGGACTTCGCAGAGGGCAAGCTTCTTCTCGACCGGAAGGTGCGATGTGGTGATGACCTCGTAGGCCTTAGCCATCATGTAGTCGCCGAGGTTGATTCCGTTGGCGATGCCCCGGTCCCCGGGTCGTAGACCGCGCATGACCCTGCGGAGGTACTCACCCCTCCTTTTCTCACCTGCCTCTCCGTACCTCACCCATACCGCTGGCCTGTCCCGGCGCGAGGTATCCCCGTCCATCAGGTCGTCGTGGCATATCAGATAGCTGTGGGTGATTTCTGTAGCAGCGGCGAATGGGAGCGCGTCTCTCAGCGGGACTCCGAGACACTCCGCGGCCATAAGGCAGAGCATAGGCCGGGAGCGCTTGGGGCCTCTTTTCGTCACAGGGTCTATGCAGTCGTCTCCGATGTGGTACCAAGCGGGCTCATTCAGCCACCGCGAGAATGGCCCGGTGCGCGGCAGCACGCGCTCTATTTCCCTTCGGACGAGCGGCCACTTCTCCGCCGTGAAGCGAGTCACGAAATCTTCGTCCAGCTCCATCTGCTGACCTGGTCCCATGCGGTTGCGGGGATTCGAACCCCGGTTTGAAGCTTGGGAAGCTCCAGTCCTAACCACTAGACTACAACCGCGCCCTCCGGAGATGAGCGCCCCGGCCCCCCTCATCAGTTTCCGGGCGCCGGTAGCGCATACCATTCTCTCAGATGGTCTCCAGCTTGAACATCACATTGTAGCCCTTGAGAGCAGAGTGGATTTTATCCCCGAACCAGATTGCGTCCTTCACTGTCGCCTTCTTGTCCCACTCGTAAATGAAGTCGTACGTCCCTTGCGTCGGCCGAAAACCGATCGAGCACAGTCGGTCAACAATCTCGGATGGCTTCGCCCCCTCGCTGTTGAAGGTTACCGTCAGGTATGTCTTCATACCCATCCCAGACCTTAAGTAGGGTCCCACCTTTTAAAGGATTTGGTGGGTGGGAAGAGGTCGGGAGCCAGCGACAGGATTATTACCATTCATGTGCATTCAACGGAGGGCTGAGCGAGGGGTGCGCTGGTGGAAGGTCAGAAAAGCCCGGAAAATGAAAGAAAGAGCCGTGCTGAATCTCTGATCGCCGACTACCTTTATGAGAGAAACGCGCTCCGTGAGGGCCCGGCGTTCCGAACACCGCCGTTCGTGGAGAGGAGAGTAGAGGGAACCAAGACCGTCTATTACGCACCGGTCGAGTCCTATGGAACCGTCCAGAGGGAGATTCCCCAGCAGCTCCAGACCCGGCGGTCCTTCGTGAAGCCCGAAACCCCGGAGGCCAGAGCTGCCCTCCCACCCCTTCCAAGACGCGTGTCTGCAAAGGACCTCATTGCGAAGCTCCGCGTGATAAGAGAAGGGGTCGAGAGGGGGCCGCAGGTCGTTTCCGGGGAGGCCGCGAAAGGCGTTGAGACGGAGACCGCTCCTTCGAGGGAGGAGAGCGCGCTGGCGGTGGAGAACAAGGAAGGGGCTGAGACCGCTACCGCTCCAGAGGCGGTTCCCCAGAAGCCCGGGCGAACCCCTATCCCGGCGAGGGATGCAGGAGGGAAGAGTGCAGGTGGCACCGTATGTCCTTCCTGCGGCGCACCTCTTTCAGAGAGAAACCACCTTTTGATATGCACAGGTTGCGGAAAGATGAACTGCACCATCTGTGGAAAGTACGAACTCGGGCACATGAAATCCGACGTGTTTTACGACTACAAATTCGATTTCCCGCTCTGCATCAACTGTTATGAAAAGGCCTACAGCATTCAAAGAATGCTCGGCAAGGCATCGATCTGCTACGGGAGCGGCAACTACTCCTACGCTCTCTACTATGCGAAGAATGCCCTGGCGCTTGACCCGAGCTCCAAGTACGCCGGAAAGGCGAGAGAGCTCATCGAGATGATCGAAAAATCCAGTCAGGAAGCGCGTGAGAGGGACAGCGAGTGGAGGCTCGCCCGGAAGCAGCTCTCCACTAGGTACAGGGCGGAGGACCCGAGGTGGAGATGACTTTATTGGCCATCCCCGCGCCTCGTGCCAGGATGACTGGGCTTAAGGGGAGTATAATCAATCTCTAGAAATGGGCGAATTCTGTCCCCAAAACCGAATCACTTCCTCAACGGGGTTCTCGGATGTGACGAGCCCCGGAAGGAACTCGGCGAACTGGAGAGCCCTCCTATCAAGTATGACCGCCACGCCCCTGTCCCTCTCGCTCCTTATCAGCCGGCCAATGGCCTGGAGCATCCTACGGGCCGTCGGTGCCCGCACTGTGTAATCCCAGCCCCTCCCAAACCTGAGGTCGTAGAAGTACTGAAGGGCCCTCTGACGGGCGGTGGGCTTTGGATAGGGTATTCCGACGATGATGGCAACCTCCAGCTCCCTATCCGGGAAATCGATTCCCTCGCTCACCCTCCCGCCGACTACCGACATCAGTACCCCTCCTTCACCGCCCCTCCTGCCCTCTCTCTTGAAGCTGTCGATGGTCTCGAGGAGCTCCTGCTGCTCCAGACCCCGCTCCTCCACAAAGAGCTTCCTATCGATCTGGTCCCCCAGCCCGAGGGCCATTGCCTTCTCGAGAAGGTCGTGGGACGGGAAGAAAACCGCCGTGTTTCGTTGGGTCGCTCTGCATATTTCAGCCACCTTGGAGAGGATTGTTGAGAACATCCCCTCGTCCATCACCCTCTCCTCATACTTCATCGTCACGGACGGGTCGCAGACCAGAAGTCTGTGCTCCGGTGGGAAGCCGGTGTCGAAGCTCCTCATTAAGGCGGTCCGTGCGAGGCCGAGAGAGTCCCTGTACTCTTCGAGGGGTGAGAGGGTTCCCGACATGTGAATGCTCGCGCGGCATTTAGAAAGGGGCTCGGCGGCGAGCGAGGGGTCCATGCAGTAGGCTTCGAGGCGAGGGGCCTCCCCATCCCTGATCAGCTTGACATACACGTCGCTCTCTGCGCTCGTCCACATCGCAAGGAAATGACCGAGCGAGTGGAGATGCGACCGGGGGAGCCGCCCTTCCTTCCTCCTCTTCTCCCTTACGACCTCTCCGTGCGCAACGATGCTGGCGATCGCAGCCTCGAGTCTGTTCGAAGTCCATTTGAAATGGTGCATCAGCTCTTCCTCCACCGCCCCTGGGGGCACAAGGCCGTCCTCGTCAATAAGATACTCCTCCCTGAGCTGGAGAATCACCGCCTCTATCTTCGCGCAGAATTCGGGAACTCGGACATCATCGAGCACCTGCAGCCCCCCGAGGGCCTCCGCCTCCTCCACCGCTCTCTTCAGGGTCTGCAGGCTCAGGGTGGTGGAACGGAGCTGGCGCGCGAACTCGGGCAGGTTGTGGGCCTCGTCCACGACCACGATGAGCTCCTCCACCGGGCAGTTCATCCAGTCAAGCAGCCTGGCCCGAATGAATGGGCTCAGGAAATAGACATAGGGCGCGACCACAACGGTCGCCACTCTAGCGAGTAGTTTGGAGGCTTCGTAAGGGCAGATGCCCAGTTGCCTGCAACGACGGGTCATCTCCTCCGCGGTTGGCAGCGCGCTAGAGACCCAGGAGAGAAGCCCCTCCACGCCCTCGGCCAGGAGATTCTCATAAAAAGGACACCCCAGCCCCTGCTTGCTCCGCACGGCCTCCTTCCGGTCGTTGCATAGAAGAGAGAGCTCCTCAGGCAGGGCTTTGCGCCACTCCCTCTCCGTTTCAATAAGTAGGCAAGTGCTGTGGCGGCCCTGAATGCCGAGCCCGAGCACCTTCTGCTTCTTGGATATTACCCGGAGTTCCCTGAAGACCTGCACCTGCTGGGAGTTCGTTCTGGTCAGGTAGAGGCACCGTCCCCCGCTTGAGAGAATGCTTTGAAGGCAGGCGGCGAGGGCGCAGACGGTCTTCCCCGCACCGGATCCCGCCTCCACCACCACGCACCCTCTCTCCGAAACGCCCCTACTTATAAGCGCCACCATCTCCTCCTGCATCGGTCTTGGCTTGTATGGGAAGAGGCCGCCGGGAGCGCTCATCAAATCTCGTAACCGCGGGGAGTAGTAAATCCTTTCGGGGGGGGGAGGGCGAAAATCGAACGGCTAAGTAACGACGAAAAAACAGGGTTGGAGAGGGAGCGGGCTATTCCTCCTTCTCGGAGGTCTCCTCCTCGGGGGCGCCGCCGTTACCACGGCTCCATATCTCGTCCGGAATGCCCTGATAGCAGGAAACCTCCTCGGGGGCAGTGCTCTCCTCCTTCTCCTTGTCGCACTCCACCAATCGGGCTATGCGGTCCATCCTGAAGAGCCAATAGTGAATTCTCCACTCCCGCCCGTCGTAGAGCGTCGTCTCCTCGCGCTCGGTGGTGAGGAGTCCGGCGTCCTCCAGCATATAGAAGGCGTCCCTGTCCTCAGGCTCGAGAACGTTGTCTATAATTCTGTCGTTATAGCCGAAGAAGTTCATAATGTGCTTCGCCATGTCCCTGGCCGCGGCCTCTTCCATGCCCTTCCTGTCTATACTGTTCTTGATCGCTTTGGTCAGGCCCTCGACCGTAAGCGTATGGAACAAACCCCGTCCTCCATTGTCGGGGTCATTCATGGGTTTCAGCCTCCCCACTTTGATGTAAAGAAATATATGGATAATGGCAGGATATAAATTTTTCTTTCTCTTCACGTTCAGAGACCATGATAGAGCCTGACTGCCAAGGATGGCGGAAGGCCGTGCTCGAGCACCGACCGGGCCGTCTCCGCAGGGTCGTAGGAGGCCCTGAGCAACCTGACGACCATGCTCCTCGTATCCACCAGCGCGAAGGCAGGCCGTGGGTCTCCATCCCTAGGCTGGCCCACGCCTCCCGGGTTGAGTACGGTCAGCTCGCCGTACCTCTCCGTCCAGGCGATGTGGGTATGGCCCATGACAATGAGATCTGCATCGTTAGTGCCGAAGGGCCACCGTCCGGGCGGGAGTGGTAGGACGTACTCGTCTGGGTCCCGGGGGCTCCCATGGACGATGAGCACATTCTTCCCCCCGACCTCCAGCATCCAACGGTCGGGGAGCTGCGCTAGAAACTCCATTGAGGCGGGGGAGAGCCTAGCTCGATTCCAGAGAGCGGCTTCTGCCGCGTCCTCATTGAACCAGGAAACGTCTCCGCTGAGCACCGCGCGGTCGTGGTTGCCTTTGATGGAATATATGCCCTTCATGCGGACCATTTTAATAACTTCGTTGGGGAATGTGTAATAACCCACAAGGTCACCAGCGCTGATAATGAGGTCCGGCCCGAGACGCTCGAGCTCCTCTAGAACTGCCTTCAGGGCTGGAAGGTTGGAGTGAATGTCTGATAGAATCCCGACGAGGGCCATCGCCGCTCTCCAGCTCAGCTCAGCGTCTCTTTAATTAGCCGGGAGGCCACCTCGACGCTCGCCAGCAGCTCTTGGGCGCCGTCCTTGCCCTCTTTTAAAATCACCAGAATCGCTTTGGGGCCCGCGTCCATTGCAAGCATGATACAATCCCTCCCCTCCACGAATATCTTCTCTGGACCTACCTTGTTGAACTCGGAGAGGGCCGCTGAGGCCGCGCCGCTCATCGTCGCCCCCATCGCTGCGAAGGTCTCGGCATGGGCCTCCTCTGAAGTACTCGAAGCAATAATTATACCCCCACGGGAAACCAGCACGGCGCCTATGACCTGGGGCAGCTGGTGGAGCTCCCTGACAATCCGCTCCAATTGCGCGGCCTTGGATACCATTGGTTTCCATTAGATGTTTTGTGCTTTATATCCTTATTGGTTTTCTTTTGAACCTTATTATTTTCTGTTGGAGTGGGTAATGGATTGCCGAGGGAGGGAGTCGAACCCCCAGAAAACGGATCTGCAGTCCGTCACATTAGCCGCTCTGTCACCTCGGCGCCACCCCACCTAAACCAGGCCCAAACATATAAGTTTTGGTGTTTTAGCCCTGCGCCCGACCTTTCTGGAGGTGCTGGAAGATGATTGTTTAGATTTATATATATAATATTTATGTAAGGAACATAAGAGTTTGGTCTTAATTACGGAAAACGAGGGCTGGGAAGGAGAGCCCAAGAGACGGGTTGTGATCGAAATGCAGCTGGGCCGCAGGGTAGTGGTCGCAATCGGCGGGAACGCAATCCTACGCGATGGGCAGAGGGGGACCGTAGAAGAGCAGCTCGCCAACCTGAGCGAGGCGTGCGATTCGATAGCCTCACTGGTCAGACCCGGCGCGGGGCTTGTTCTCACCCATGGCAACGGGCCTCAGGTCGGCAGCATCCTAATTCAGAATGAGCTCGCGAAGGATGAAGTGCCGCCCCAGCCACTTGACGCCTGTGTGGCCCAATCGCAGGGGTTCTTAGGATACATCATCCAGCAGAGCTTGAGGAAAGCTCTGGAGAGGAGAGGACTTTCAAGGGAAGTCGTGTCAATTGTGACTCAAGTCGTGGTATCCCCCGACGATCCGGCTTTCAGAGCGCCTAGCAAACCCATTGGCCCCTTCTACACGGAAGCGCAGGCCAGGCGGCTAGCTGAGGAGAAAGGCTGGAGGATGATGGAAGTGGGGAGGCACCGGTGGAGGCGGGTGGTTCCCTCCCCCCGGCCTCTGGAGGTCGTAGAGAGAGAAACGATTCGGAGGCTTGTGAAACAGGGTACAATTGTGGTCGCCGCTGGTGGAGGCGGGATACCAGTGGTCAGACGTGGCGGTAGTTTGGCGGGTGTGGAGGCGGTGGTCGATAAGGATCTGGCATCGGCCGTTCTCGCCCGGGACATAGGCTCCGACACGCTCCTGATTCTCACCGACGTAGAAGGGGTCGCGCTCGACTTCGGCAGGCCGGGGCAGCGGTTCGTTAAGAGGATGACGGCGTCGGATGTCCGGAGGCACCTCCATGCGGGTCAATTCCCCCCCGGGAGTATGGGGCCGAAGATGGAGGCCGCGCTGCTCTTCCTCTCGCCCCGGAGGGAGACCTCCCTAGATTCTTTCTTGCCCTCCGGGGCTGAGCCCCCTAAGCCCCAGCTCAGAGTTGTGGTGGCCTCGTTGCGCAACGCATCAGAGGCGGCCCAGGGGGATTCCGGCACCCTTATAGTTCCAGACTAAGAGGCAACTCGTAGGGTTCTCGGCCAGCAGTTTCGCTCCCTACCCCGGTCCTGGCGCAGACCCATGGGTGTTCCGGCGTAGTTCGAAAGGACCACCTGCTCAACCCGCTCCACCGATAGCAACAATTATCTACGTCCTTCCATCTATACCCGAATGGAGGCTTATGCCCAGAGAGGAAGACGAGGAGGAGTTCGAGTCGCTCGCCGAGCCCGCGGAGGGTGAGGAGTTCAGGGTCAGGATGCCACGGAAGAGCGAAGGCGAGATATTTGGCATCGCCGACCAGCTTCTGGGGGCCTCCAGAATTCGCGTTATGTGCGCCGATGGTAAGACGAGGATGGCCCGAATTCCAGGAAAAATGAAGAAGAGGATGTGGATAAGGGAGGGGGACCTCGTCATCATCAGGCCCTGGAAATTCCAAGACGAGAAGTCGGATGTCGTCTGGCGCTACACCAAGACGCAGGCCGGCTATCTGAGTCGTCGCAAGATGCTCCCCAAAGAGATCGACATATTTTGAGACTGGACGGGGAACGGAGCTAGGGATATGAGGCAAAAAATCCTCGATTTTCTCGAGAGCCGAATCGACGCGCTCAAGCACAAGGACAAGGATAAGGACGAGATGCGGAAGACCGCGTCGGAGATATTCAACGAGAGCACCCTGAATACCCTGTACAGGATGCTCAGTGGCGGCGTGTTCGACACCCTAGAGTTCCCGATATCCACGGGCAAGGAGGCGAACGTCTTCAGGGGTACGAAGGGCGAGGGCTTTGTGGCCGTCAAGATATTCAGGGTGGCTACCGCGACCTTCCACAGCCTCTCGAAGTACATTGTGGGAGACCCTCGGTTCAAGGGAATAGCGAGAGATCGCCGGGCGCTCATCTCCACATGGGCTAGGAAGGAGTTCAAGAACCTCGAGAGGATGAGGAAAGCGGGTGTCAGAGTGCCCGAGCCACTTGGATGCAAAGACAATGTGCTCGTTATGGAGTATATAGGCAGCGAAGAGCGCGCCGCGCCGATGCTCAGGGAGCTCGAGCCCGAGCCCGAGGAGCTGAAGAAGATTAGGGACGACGTTGTTGATTTTCTCAGGCTCGCCTACACTCGTGCGCGCCTCGTCCATGGGGACCTGAGTGAGTACAATATACTTATTCACAACGGCGAGACAGTAGTCATAGACCTGGGCCAGGCGGTGGTTCTGGAGCACCCCATGGCCCAAGAACTCCTGACGCGAGACTTGAAGAACATAGCTCTCTACTTCACCAGGCGTGGCCTGCCACTGGACTGGAAAGCTCTGCGGTCTGAGCTCACCGAAGGCCCGTGGGAGCGAGAGGGAGGAAGTGGGAGGAGCGGAAATGTGAGACATATGCCCCCCAAAGCCCCCACCCCCACCCGCGCTGAACTAGCGCCGAGCGCTGCTCCAGAGCACGACGGGGCTACTGGGGTTGCTGGAGGGGAGGAGGAGTAAATATGAGGCATTTTCTCAGAATTCCAAAGGAGAGAATCGGGGCAATGATAGGTCCCGGAGGGAGGGTGAAGAGAGAGGTTGAGAGGCGCACGGGCGTCAAGCTGGAGATCGATTCCGAAACCGGTGAGGTCACCATTGACTACAGCCGCGCAAAGGACCCGGCACTGGTGCTGAAGGTGAACGATCTAGTCAGGGCGATCGGGAGGGGCTTCTCACCCCAGCGCGCCTTCAGGCTCCTCAGGGATGACTGCTTCCTCATGGTTATCAACATTCAGGACTACATTGGCAAGAGCCCCAGCCACTTGCGCAGGATGCGGGCTAGGGTGATAGGTACAGGAGGGAAAACGAGGCGCATCATTGAGGAGCTTAGCGAGACAGAGCTCAGCATTTACGGCGACACTGTGTCCGTAATCGGGGATGCTCGCTCGCTGGAGTACGCGAGAACCGCACTCGACATGCTGCTCTGCGGCTCCGAGCATTCCGCCGTCTACGCCTATTTGGAGCATACAAGGCGTGAGAGAAAGCTCTCCGAACTCAGCCCACCGGAACCAAGGGAGGAAGAGTAAGGGATTACATCCGGCTCGGGGGAACCGCCACCACGAGGTATCTGACTCTCTTTTTTCCAGGGTTCCGGAGAGCGTGGGGGAGCTCGGAGCTGTGCCAGAGGACTTCGCCCTTTTTAAGGCGGTAGCGTTTGCCATCGACGTCTATCTCCAACTCGCCCTCAAGCACCATCCGTATCTCCTCGCCCTCGTGGGAGTAGACCCTTCCAAAGTCGGTGTTAGGCCAAAGGGTGACGATTAGGCCCTCCATTTTTGTAGTGCGGATAAGCGGCTCGACGTGTTTTCTCTCCTGGTCCGGTCTGATACTACGACCCCCTCTTCGGGCCTTCCTGATAGCTACCTTCATGTTGTGTCTCTCCCCTTCAGGAGTATCATCTGCAAACAATAAATATTCTCCGACAGATAGGTGGAGAGTGGCGAAGGGGCGGAGGCGAGAATTCCCCCGGACCAAAAATTATATTATCCAATCCCCACTTTATTAGCTTCTGGAGGAAAGCTCGTGAGGTCCCTGCCGATCGCGCTGCTCGTAGGTGCCCTTGTCTCCTCAACGCTCCTCCCGGGCTTGTCCGCAGGTGGTGACAGGCCGAGACAGGACTCTGCAGCAGCATTAGGGACTGGCATCGACTGGTCTGGATGGTCCCGGGACTCGGACCACGACGGCCTGGATGATGAACTGGAACATTGGCTGGTGACCAGCAGCGGAGAGCTGATTCCTGTCATCATCTGCTATTGCCGGAGACCGTGTAGAGAGGATGCGTCAGCTTTAGAAATGCTCGGAGGGAAGGTGAAATTTATATCCAGACACATCCCGGTCATCTCGGCAACCCTTCCCAGAGAAGCGCTGACTTCAGTACTCTCTCTGCCAGGCGTCGCGAGACTCGAAGCCGATGTTCCTCTTGAGCCCTCCCTCGACACCTCAGTCCCCTCAATTGGCGTGGATAGAGTGTGGAGGGACTTCGGACTCAGGGGAGATGGTGTGACGATATGCATCATTGACACAGGCATAGACGCAAATCACTCCTCCCTCGATGACTTAGACGACCTCAACTCAACGGACGACCCAAAGGTTGTGGCTTTCTACGATGCAGCAAGCTCCCCCGATGTGACCGATGGGAGCACGAAACCCTTCGATTTGGACGGCCACGGAACCCATGTGGCCGCGGTTGCGGCGGGAACCGGGATGGGGTCACCGGCGGGAAAGTTCATCGGCGTGGCCCCTGGAGCGAAGCTAGTCGGGGTCAAGATACTTGCTAACGGGAGCACGGACATGGTCACGAGCGACGCCCTCAGGGGCATAGAGTGGGCAATGGAAAACAAGGAAAGGTTCGGCATCAGGGTCTTAAGCATGTCCTTCGGGTCTAGATTCACCGCACCCTTCCTCAGCAACGACGGCACCAGCGCGCTCAGCCAGCTCTGCAACCAGGCGGTTGCGGAGGGACTGGTCTGCGTCGCATCCGCCGGGAATGGGGGTCCCTTTCCGAGGTCCATAACCCCTCCCGGGGACGCACGGGACGTCATCACTGTCGGTAACGTGAGGGATGACCACACCCTCAACCCAACTTCCTCGAGAGGCCCCGTAGGGAGGCTGACCAGCAGCTACATCAAACCTGACGTCTGCGCCCCTGGAACCGACATCTACTCGGCCGAGGCCAACTCGGGCGACCGCTTCACACCCGCCACGGGAACCAGCGACTCCTGCCCGCATGTATCCGGCCTCGCAGCACTCATGATCCAGGCCCTCCCTGACCTGAGGCCTTCGGATATAATGAGCATCCTCCATAGCACTGCCGAACCCCGCTCGGTCCTGCCCTGGCAGTCCTCGCCCAACAACGACTACGGCTGGGGCGTCGTGGACGCCGTGAGGGCGGTTGAGAACTGTACAAGCGGGACCCTCCCTCCCGTGGTCTATATCAATCCCGTCAATACCGCTAGGGGCACCGTGCTCATCACCGGAACCGCTTCCTCTGCCCGAAGCACGGTCCTGTCGGTGGAGGTGCGGATAGATGGAGGGGCCTACGAGATGGCCGTCGGCACGACCCTCTGGAGCTACGAGTGGAACACATCGCGCTACACAAACGGTCCCCATCTCGTCGCTGCCCGAGCCTTCGATGGCACGCTCTACTCCTATGAATACAGGATTGTTGTGAATGTAGACAACCTGCTGGTCTCGATATCGCCCGTGGGTGCGCAGGTGGTCATCTCTGGCGAGTTCACATTCACCGGCACCGCTGACGGTACCGGCGTTAGGTCGGTCGAAGCGCGGGTGGACGAGAGGCCATGGGAACCGGTGGAGGACCTGTCCACCAATGCCAGCCAGACATTCAGGAGATGGAGGTACACTGTTAACACAACCAGGCTCGAAAACGGTAGGCACACGCTCCAGGCCCGGGCCTCCGACGGCTCGGACTACTCGGAGCTGGCCTCTATTGAGTTCATCGTCGACAATCCGAAGCGCCCGCCTCCGGCGCTCTCCAAAGGGACCCTGCCGGGACCCGATGGAGCTCTCCTGGCTATTACGGCGACTGCGGCGGTATTGTGGAGAGCTGCTAGGCGACGGGGCTGATAGAGCCTCTGGCTCTGCCTCCCATCGCCCTCATCGATTAGAAGCCCGCTCCAATATTCTTTTATCCCACCATTCCCGTTGAAGATAAGGTGTGCGGCTACCTCTCCGGGAGAGCTTTAATCACCGCAGCTCCAAGAGCCGTGCTCGTGGCGCTATTATCGATCGGAGAGTTCCTCGCCCCTCTCCATCCTGAGCCCTCGGCCGAGCCGCCGCCATTCGGGCTTGGGGACTGGGTGGTGGTGGACGAGGAAATGCTGGAGAACCAAAGCCTGATACTCTCTGGGGACCTGACCGTGGAGGCAGGGGGCTCGCTGACGCTCGTGAACTCCACCCTCCTCATCCTCTGCCGAGAGCCGGCGGAGAGACAGGTTCGGGTGAAAGAGGGAGGGACACTGAACATTATCAACTCCACCGTCGCCTCTTTCGACACCATAAACAACCCCTGGTTCTTCGTCGAGCCAAACGCCACAGCCCTCTTCGAGAACTCGACATTCAACGGAATAGGCGAGCTCTGGGCTCCGCCAGGGGAGCCCACCTACGAACTCGACCCCATCAATACAGGGAACGGGGGCGTGTGCATAAAGACGGACTACGCAGCGGTGCATAACTGCACCTTCAGCGGCGCGGACTACGGCCTGGTTCTTCTCAGAGCCAGTCCGGAGGTCAGGGGATGCACTTTCACTGGTAACAGCGCGGGACTGGTTCTCAATAGGGCCCATCCCGAAATAAGTGATTGCGTGTTCCACAGAAACTTCTACGGAGCGCTCCTTCACGGCGCGTCCCCCGTCATCCGCCGCTGCAGCTTCACGGGCAATGGGCAAGGGATGATGCTCGATGGCTCTGACCCGGTGGTCCGGGAGTGCGTCTTCGAGAACCAGAGCGGGAACGGAATTCTATGCTCGTTCTGGATGGGCATCGCCTGGACGCTGGGAGAATCCAACCCGGATGTGGCAAACTGCCGTTTCGTGAGGAATCTGTATGGTATAACGAGCGTCGAGGAGGACGATTCAGATATACCCCATCACAGCCTCTCGGTCGAGAACTGCGAGTTCATCGCAAACAGAAAAGGAGGGCTCAACTGGTCCGAGCGCTGCCTCAGACCCCCTCCGACGCGCCTCTCGAGCTGGAGGGTGACCGGAACCGCCCTTATTCAAGACGAGCCTTCCTTCAATTTCAACGGCAGCGTCAGCGTGGAGCACGGGGGCTCCCTCCTCATCAACCGCTCCATATTCAGGGTTAACGGGGGTTATGATGGCGAGTGTTGGATAATGGTGAGTAGGGGGGGCTCTCTCGAGCTCAGGAGCTCCGAGCTCAGGGCACACAACGCCTCCCATGCCTACGCCCTCAGATGCGAGCCCGGTTCGGCCCTCTCCATGACCTCGTCGCTCCTGCGCGACTGCGGCTGGAGCACGGCCTCTCCGCAGACTTCCGGTCCCTTTCTGGAGAGCCCGAATGTATATATCATAGGCTCTACGATAGATTACAACCCCGTCGGCCTCGTTTTTAAGGAGGTGCAAGATGCTATTATTGAGAGCAGCTCAATCAGGGGCCTAGAGCACGACCTCTCCCTGAGCTCCTCGAGCGTGCGAATTCTCAACTCCTCCCTCAGGAGCGCGGGACAGGTGGTCAGTGTGCTCGACGGCGCCTCGCTCCTCGACGCACTAAACACCACACTAGACAGGGACCGCTTCTTATTCTCCGACGGTAGCAGCGCGCTGAGCGTCAGCTGGTATCTTAATGCGCGTGCGATCTGGCAGGACGGGAGCCCAGTCCCAGGAGCGGAACTGCTGGTTAAAGATAATGAGGGAGTGGAGGCTCTCCGGGGAACCTCGGCGGAAGACGGGTGGGTCTGGGGAGGGGTCCTGAGGGAAGCTTTGGTCAACAGGAGCACAACCCGAATCTTCACGCCCCACAGCGTCAGCTTTAGCCATGGGCCGGTGAGCAATGAGACGGAGCTGACCGTGAACCGTAGCCTTTCTGTCCAGCTCGTCCTCACCGATAGAGTGCCGCCCACAGTGAGGATAATTAGCCCTCCACCTGCCGCTTCCCTCAGCATGGCTGAAGTGCCTGTCAACGGCACAGCGGGCGACAACATCGGGGTCAGAAGGGTGGAGCTGAACGTTGACGGGTACAGGAGATACGTCGTCTTTGAGGCCGTGGGGGAGGGACCCCCTTCGATGGACTGGGGCCTGACCCTGGAACTAGCCGAGGGAGTGCACACTATTCAGGCCCTCGCGTGTGACGCTTCGGGGAACAGCGCCTCCGCCGTAGTGAATTTTCTAGTTGATACAACGCCGCCGATGGTGAAAATCGCCAGCCCCCAGAGTGGCCACCTCACCAACCAGTCTCTCCTCTCGGTGTGGGGCTTCTGCGAGCCGGGCTCCAGGGTCTTCGTGGATGGGAAGGAAGCGCAAGTGGACAGGAATATTTTCAGCGTTAGCGTCCTCCTCTCTGAAGGAGAAAACCTCGTCACGGCGGTCGCCATGGACGGTTCGGGGAACAGCAACTCAAGCTCCGTGACCGTTGTCCTCGACACCAGCCCACCACTGCTAGAGCTCCAGAGCCCCGAGGAAGGTCTCGTCACAAATGTGCCGGTTGCTCGGGTCTCGGGTCGGATGGAGGAGGACGCGGAGGTTCTCATCAATGGGAGGAGGGTGGCGCTGGTCGGAGAGCCCGGAACATTCTCCACAAGCATAGCCCTTGTGGACGGTGAGAATATTATAACCATCGATGCAGTTGACCCCGCCGGCAATCACAGGACCGTCACTAGAAAAGTCAGGCTAGATGCCCAGCCCCCCTATGTAGAGGTGAGGCACCCTCCGGACGGATTCCTGACGAACCAGCCCATTCTGACTGTCACGGGATTTAGCGAGGGCGGCGCTAGACTTCTGCTTGGTGCAAAGGAGACCTTCGTCCCCGGTCGCGAGGACCAGAGGATGGATTTCTCAATTCCCTTGACACTCGCCGAGGGCGAGAACACGCTGGTGATTCGGACCGTGGACGCCGCGGGCAACTCCAACACCACCGTAAGGCGCGTTGTGCTCGACACGATACCTCCCGGAATAAGCATCGACTCCCCGGCGGACCGCTCCTGCACCACCAGAGCCTCCATCTATGTGATGGGAAGGACTGAGCCCAGGGTCCGGCTGCTTGTGTCCGGGCAGGAGACGCCCGTGGGAGCAAGCGGCTCGTTCACGCAGGAGGTTACGCTGGGTACCGGCATAAATAAAATAACGGTCAGAGCGGTGGACCCCGCGGGGAACGTTAATGAGATTTCAATTATTGTGGAGAGGAGGCCGAAAGGCGGCGGAGAGGAGCTGATAACGGCGCCGGTCCCGGACTGGCCGTTCATCACCTTCATCCTCGCCTCCGTTTCCATCATGGTGCTCGAAGGATACGTGTTATACAGAAGTAGGAGGCCAAAGAATGAAGGGGGTGGGAGGGGTGGATAGGCTCCCGAGAGGCGTGCTTTGGGCTTTACTTTTCGTCCCCATTGTGGCCGCTCTCATTGTCCTGTCCCTCCCTGCCAGCGCGTCCAACGACCCCCCTCCAGGCGGCGGCACCGTCAGCGGCGACTGGACGGTCGAGGACGCGAGGGCCTACGACGGGTGCACAATCACCCTCCGAGGCAATCTGACGGTCTTGTCAACTGGAAAGCTAGAGCTGAATGGGGCCAAGATTAGACTCGATTGCGCCTCACATGGTGATTTCGGAATAGAAGTGAAAAGCGGGGGCGAGCTGAAGCTTCGCGCCGGTGCGGTCATCGAGCCCGTTGGCGAACAGCGCTACCGATTCATCGTACGCGAGGGCGGGGCGATGAACGCCACCGACGCCACCATCAAGGGCTGCGGCTGGACGTGGGGGGAGAGCGGCGAGAAAGCGGGCCTCTACGTGCTCTCCGAGCTCTGCGGCTTCGCTCGGACCACCTTTACAAACTCCTACTACGGGGTCTTGGTCCGGGGGGCGTCGCCTTTGTTCAAAGAGTGCGGCTTCGTGTCCAACACATACGGCGCGGGTCTCATTAACTCATCTGCGGCCTTCGAGAATTGCACATTCAGGTCCAACGCCCACGGCGCCAATCTAGAAGGCAGTCCTGCCGCCTTCAGAAATTGCACATTCTACTACCAATCTGCATTCGGCATCCTGGCCTATGCATCACCAATCCAGGTCAGCGGATGCGACCTCGCATACAGCACCGCGGGCCACATCGTGCTGATGCAGAGCGAAGCCAGCGTCTCGGGGTGCACGATGAGAGAGGGGGCGTACGGGGTATATGTAGCTCAGGGGAGCCCCGCAATATCCAACTGCACCTTCACAGCCGACCGCTACGGCATATATCTCTATAAGAGCGGCGCCTCCGTAAGGGACTGCGTCATGGACAGCTGTACCTGGTATGGTGTGGCGGGCTACTACGGCGCGCCGGAGATATCCCGCTGCAAAGTCACGCGCACAGGCTACTCCTCCGTCGATGGACAGTGCTATGGAACAGGCGCTCTGGCAGTCTTCTCGGATATGAAGTTCAGTGACTGCATATTCCAGCAGAACTATCAGGGCGTCGAGTGCCGCAACTCGAGGCCGGGCTTTGTCAACGTTACCGCCCGGGAGAACGCCATCGGCGTCAACTCCTTGACCAGCACAGTGAACATGACCGCGTGCGTGTTCTCGGACAACACGCAGGCGGGGGTCTTCATCAACTATTTCTCCGGCGGGAGCGTGAGAAGGTGCGGCTTCATCGGGGGGAAAATCGGCCTCTATGCCGAATACTTCTCGACCCCGGAGGTCTCGAACTGCACATTCTCAGGGTGCCGGGAGGGCCTGCGCGCGAGCGGCTGCGACCGGGGAATGGTGGTGAGGGAGTGCACCTTCGACAACGATTCCACGGGTATCGTCCTGGACGGAGGCGGCCCCCAGATTCTTTCTAACACCTTTATCTCCTGCAGCAACCACTCGCTGCTCGGCATGGGCTCCTCGCCCGAAATAAGGAACAACATATTCTCCTCATCCACATTCGATAGCGTGACCCTTACGGACTCCGGAGGCAGGCTTGCAAATAACACCTTCAAAGGGAATGGAGGCGCGGGCCTGTATTGCGTCGATTCCACAACCGAAGTCGAGAACAACACCTTCACCGGGAACTCCGGTAGCGCAATCTATTGCTACGGAAAGCGTTGCAGCCCCCGCGTCCACCACAACCTGCTCGCCGGCAACGAGCTCGGGATTGCACTCTCGGGTGGTGCAGGTGGAGAGTACTGGTGCAACACTCTTGTG
The DNA here is from genome assembly GCA_038851035.1 of Thermoplasmata archaeon. NCBI lineage: Archaea > Methanobacteriati > Thermoplasmatota > Thermoplasmata > Thermoplasmata archaeon. Next base: position 13,580 of record JAWCLH010000011.1, on the reverse strand, counting down.
GGGAACAGGGTTATGGGGTTCTCGATAAGCGCCTCAGTGGGAATTATTCACAACAACAACATCTCTGGCAGCGAGCGTGGAATCTCCTGCCTATACGGTTCCGCACCCTCCGTCTACGAGAACGAAATCCACGGGTGTGAGGGCGGAATCTCGTGCCATGTCTCCTCCGACGCCGTGGTCTGGAAAAATAGGCTGTGGAACAATACGAGGTTCGGGGTATCGGTCATCGGCTCCTCTCCCGTGCTCGTCGAGAACTTCATCGAGGGTGGCCTTGACGGAATAGCGGTGGACGACTGCTCGGGTGGGGGGGTCATGATTTCGCTATGCAGTCTTAGGAACGCCACCGACGGCCTCAGGGCAGAGAACAGCAGCCTGGAGCTCAGGGGCTGCACATTCAGCGGTAACTCCCACTTCGGGGTCTACCTTTACAGCTCCGACGCCGTTCTATCACAATGCAGGTTCGAGCATAATGCCGGCGGCGCCTGCGGCGACGGCGGGAGTGTGAGAGCGGTCGAGTGCGAGTTCGTTGACAACAACGGCTCGGCACTTCAGCTCGAGAATGCCAGAGCATGGGTCGAGAGGTGCCTTTTTGAGCGGAATGGGGACGGCGTGCTCGATGTTGGTGGCTCGACCCTCCAAGTAATCGACGGACAGTACAGGGATAACCTCGGATACGCTATTCACTGCGGCGAGGGCACGGTCGGCGACTGGAGAATCGTATCAAGCTCCTCCTTGACCGCCGAGAGAGTGAAGCTTGCAGGAAACCTGACGGTCTCGAGCGGGGCGTTCCTACGGCTGACGAACGTGACGCTCTTTATGGCGCTTCGATATTCCGGACAGTACGCTATTCTTGTCGAGGACGAAGGCCGTTTGGAGTTCATCGACGGCTGCACGGTCGCAGCCATTCCTCCATCAAGCAAGTACCACTTCAGGATCCTCCGTGGAGGGGCCCTGACCTTCACGGATGGAGTCCTCCAAGACTGCGGAGAGGACTGGGGGGCGGCTGGAGAGTCCGGAGGCCTGAACCTCCTGAGCGACAACGTCACTCTGTGTAATGTGGCCTTCATAAACTGCACCCACGGCCTGATAGCCAACGGAATCAGGGCGAGCTTCTCTGGCCTTAGCTTCTCCCACTGCCGCGTTGCTCTTGTGGCCGTGGCCTCCTCGCTCAGGGTCGAGAACAGCTCGATATACCTCTCCGGATATCTTGATCTGGACCTCCAACAGGGCTCGAGACTGGTGACGCTCAACACGACATTCACCAGAAGCAAGGTCAGGCTAGCCGGCCCCGGCACCTACCTCGAGGTTATCTGGCTCCTGAATGTGAATGCTGCTTGGCAGACCAGGGTTCCCGTTGAGAGGGGCCAGATTCTACTCATCGACGCGGAGGGGCGTTCGCTCTTCGCCGGCCTCACCGACGAGCGGGGCTGGCTGCTCGGAATTCAGGTCATCGAGTACGTCCAGACAGCGCAGGACAGAAGGGAGAAGAACCCCTATAAACTGAGTGTCCGCTTCGCAGACGTCTCTACTTCGGTTGAAAGAACTTTCGAAGCCAGCGAGACCATTTACGTCATCCTAAACGACTTGCAGCCCCCCCAGATAGAGCTCATGAACCCCCCGGATGGCGCCCTCCTGAACTACACCCCTGTTCTTGTAACGGGGCTCGCGGCGGACTACGAGACGGGTCTCGCCCTCGTCGAGGCCAGCGAGGACGGACGCGTCTGGGCTGAGGTGAGGGGTCTGGAGCAGTGGAGCTTTTCCTTTGCGCTTTCGGACGGCCACTATACACTGTATATAAGGGCAACCGACGCTGCTGGAAATCGCGCTATTTGTCTCTTAAATGTGACCGTGGACACGCAGATCACACTCCTCGAAATCACCGAACCCCAAGAGGGTGAGGTCACGCGTGAGAGGGCAGTATCCGTCAGGGGGCTCACGGAGGTGGACGCAAAAATTCTGGTCAATGGAAGGCGCGCACTCCTATACAATGGCGCATTCTGTGTCACGGTGGAGCTCTCGGAGGGCGCGAACACTATACTGGTCTCCGCTCTGGACGCGGCGGGCAACTCGGCCACCATCACCCGAACGGTGTTTCTCGATACCGTGCCTCCCTTCATCGACATCGCCAGTCCGCTGAACGGGAGTTACACCCCCATCTCCGAAGCACGGCTTTACGGGAGGACGGAGCCGGGTGCGAGGGTGCTCGTGGAAGGGAGGGAGGTACTCTGCATCAACGGTGTGTTTTCAGAGATTCTCCCCCTTCCTGCCCCGGATAACTTTATAAATATAACTGTAATCGACTCCGCTGGCAACACCAACTCGACGGTGCTCGAGCTCCATGTGGATACCGAAACCCCCGATATATTAATCGGCTCGCCCATCTGTGGTTTCAGGACGGCGAAGCGAAATGTGACTATCAACGGCACAACTGAGCCCTTCGCCCTGATCTCGACAGGGGAGGCCATGACCGTTGCGGGCCCGGACGGCGCATTTGCACTGAATATAGACTTACTACCCGGTAACAACACGATTATCCTGAGGGCGGCGGATAGGGCCGGGAACGAGAACACATTGGTCTGGTTTATTGTGAGGACTAAGCGAGAGGCAAGAACCCCGTCACCATGGGTCGAGACCATCGCTACGGTGGCCCTCGTCCTCGCGCTCGAGAACGCCTTAATTTACGTGCTCCGGCGGAGGGGTCGCGGACGGCGGCGCGTTGAGAGCCCACCGCTCGCCACAACACGCATGGGAGGGGGCGAGCCAGCGGAAGCGATGCCGTGGAAAGGGCCGGTCGACTATCAGGAAGAGGCTCCGCCCGAAGCTCAGCCTGTGGAGTGGGAGGAGGAGCGCTCGACCTCATCTGAACGGGGCCGAGGAGTTTGATATAAATTCCCTCTGACACAAATTTAAGAGCGGGAGTTATACTATGTAGTTACCTTTTTAAAGGGTAAATGTATTCTTGCCCTGACCCGCCTCAGGGCAGGTCAAGGCGAGAAGGAGAACGACGCCAAACGGTGAGAGAGATGATGAGTCAATACAGCGGCAAACTGGTCACTCTTCTGCTGGCAGGGGCGCTGGTGCTGACAGCGGTTGCGGCGGCACCGATGCACCGCGGCGGGAGACAAACTGGCGAGGCGAGACTGTATGGAATCGTTCGCGATGGGCACACCCACCTTCCCCTAGAGGATGTCAAGGTTGCTCTTTCCAATGCCTCGTACAGCCCCGCTCCGGTCTTCACGGCCGCTGACGGAAGCTACGAGTTGACAGTGCCCGACCCTGATGGCACATATACGGTCCACTTCTCTTTAAAGGGCTACACGGCCCGTGACGAGACCGTGACACTGATACCTGAAAGGGAATTCCAGCTCGATGTCAATCTCACGCCCGAGACATCCCATGTAAAAGGGGTTGTCCGCTCGCATGGAGATGCCGTTCCAGGTGCGGATGTTCTGCTTATTAGCGAGGAGCAGCTCTCCACCAGAACGAATGCCACGGGCCACTTCCAGTTCGCCCTGCTAGGTTATGGGCGGACCTTCACGCTGCGGGTGACGGCCGACGGTATGTACGGCTACAAGGAGAGCTTCAGACTTGCACTGGGTGAGGAGAAGCTTATGGATTTGGAGCTGGCCCCAGTCCCCGGGGCGACGAGCGTAGTGTGGGGATACGTACTAAACAGGGAGGGGGAGCCGGTAGAGGGCGCTAGGGTCACCTTCACAGAAAGGAGCACCGGGAAATGGATTGGAACCGTATCAGGAAAGGGGGGCTACTACACACTTACGCTCTCCGCCGGATTCTACGATATAAAGGTCGAGGCCGTGGGCTTCCTGAGCTTCTCCGGAGCAATGGATGTGGTTGAGGCCAAGCGGGAGAGAAAGGATGTAACCATCAGTGCCGCCCCCGCGGCCGGGACAAGGGTCGGAGGCACAGTAAAGGACAAAAAGACCTCCGCTCCTGTGGCGGGTGCAGAGGTCACACTTATAGACGCGGATGGTACGCGCAATTCCGTCACCACGGACGCGTCCGGGAGCTACTCCATTCTGACTTACCCGGGCAACTTTACCCTTGAGGCATCTGCTCTGAACTATTTCCTATACCGCCAGAAGCTGGAGGTGGGGCAGTCTGATGTAACGGTGGGAATCGAGCTTTCTCCAATTCCGGAGAGGGTATATTCCGTTTGGGGCTATGTGTTGGACGCAGCGGGCCTTCCGGTGCAGTCGGCAAGGGTGATTCTCTTCGACCTAGATCCAGAGCACACGGGATACCTCATGGAGGACACCACCCCGGTGGGCGGATACTATAGAATTCCTGTCTATCCCGGAAGCTTCCTGCTAATCGGGCAGGCCGCGGGGTACTGCTCGAGCGTCTCGGAACTCAGAGTCACGGGCTCTAAGAGGGTCGACATCACCCTCAGCGCCCTCTCCCCGCCTGACCTGACCGAGGAGCTGGAATTCAGGGACTGGAGCAATCTGACCATAACCGCTTCCCTCCTCATGACGGCCTCTGAGGGCACCACCCGGTGGGACATAGACCGCAACTTCGGCGACGGCGATGGAACTGTCAGCGATGAGGAGGCGGGAGCCTATCTCGAGACCCTCAGAGCCCGCGGTCCGCCCCATCGCGACACGAGGGAGTATCTGACCGTTGACGGTGTGAGGTACACCTACGTCGAGGGCTCGCTGACCGTCAGCTCGCCCGACGCTGCCGGTAACGCCACAAACACCAGCCGCATAACCGTAGTACACAGGTACAACCTCACAGCCAACGCCACCGTTCCCGAGGCGGTCCATCGTATTCTCAAAATCAACGCCACATATGACAGCGATACGATGAGCAGCAGAACCATTATTAAACTACCGGTAGGGTATGAAATGAGAAGAATTATTGAGGCGGGACCGGCAGTGGAAGTCAGGGGGACTTACGAAGTAGTCGTTGACCCGATGGCCCAGCTCCCGGGAGCCGCGCTGCCTTATGAATGGGTGGCCCTTAACATAAGCAAGAACGAACCCCCGGTCGCCGACACGGACGGCAACAAGACGGTAAGACCGGGCGCGGTCGTCTACTTCGATGCCTCGACCTCTTCGGACGACTTTGGCATCGAGAACTTCACGTGGGAGTTCGGGGATGGGGAGAAGGGTTACGGGGCCTCGGTCAACCACACCTATAACACAACAAACGACACAAAGCTCGTGATCTATAATGTAACGCTAACGGTAACCGACACAGGTGGTTTGACCAACACCACGTATCTGACCGTCACGATAGACGGTGAAGCCCCCACAGCCAGAATTCAATGCCTCCCTGAGAACGCCACTGTTGTTGAAGACTCTGAGCCGCTGGAGCTCAACGCCTCCGCGTCCATAGACAACGTAGAGATCGTAAGATACCACTGGGACTTTGGCGACTACCGGAGCGGCGAGGGCGTGCTCATAAACCACACCTACACCCAGCCTGGTACCTACAATATCACGCTGAATGTTACCGACAAGGCGGGCAACTTCAATGTCACCATTCTGCGGGTAACAGTACTGGACAACACAACCCCAACCGCCCGGTTCATAATGAATGTGACCACTTCTCCCGCGAGGCTCCCCGTGGAGTTCAACGCCTCGACGGCAGACGACAATGTGGCGATTATTTGGTACGTATGGGACTTCGGCGACAATAGCTCCAAAGTCGAGGGAAACGAGAGCGTTGCGATGGTGGTGAACCACACCTATGAAAAAGAGGGAATATATACGGTGACCTTGAACGTGTCTGACGGAAAGTTCTGGAATGAGACGACCCAGACCATCACCATTACCCCGCCCCTCATTTTTGCCGAGCTCCATCCCGTGGCGAAGCCAGAGTTCTCAAACAGCAACCCCGCCGAGGGAGATACCGTCAGAATCAGTGTGAAGGTAACCAACACAGGCGAGAGGGCCGCTGAGAACTTCACCGTCCGATTCCAGGCTGGAACAAAGAAAATCGGGGATAAAAAGGTGAGACTTCTATCGGTGGGTGAGACGAAGACGGTGGAGGTCGAGTGGAAGCCTAGGAAGGGCACCCACAACGTCACCGTTTTCATCGACGTAGGCTCCGCCATCCCGGAACTCAACGAGACTAACAACACCGCTTGGGTAAAAATCAGTGTCAGGGAGAGCCTGATCAACTGGTATCTGCTGGCGGGTGCTGTGGTCCTTGTGGTCGTAATCGTCGGCGGCTACTTCTATATGCGGCGTAGAGAAGAGGCGAAGTATCGCGAGGAAGAAGAGGAGGAGGAAGAGGAGGAAGAGTTAGAGGAAGATGAGAAAGAAGAGGCGGAGTGCCCGAAATGCTTTGCCGAGGTCAAGCCCACGGACAGAAAGTGCCCCTCCTGTGGCGCCAATCTTAGGCGCTGAAGAAAGCCCCCGCCTGCTTCCCAGACACCAACTCGCGGCCTATTCTACTTCTACAAAGGTGGTTTCTGTCTTGAGCGACACGTCAGCTGAGATTGGGCCCAAGAGCAGCGCGCGCATCTGGGCCCGGAGGGCGCCCTTTCGGCCCTCGTTTACAACCATAACGTCGGCGGTAGCGATAACATCTCCTAGGCCCCACTCCAGCTCCTGCCTATCCCTCTCCCTGAACTCCTCCGGGGTTTTCGGGTCGTCCCTTCGGGCTCTCTCCCTAAGGCGCTTCCACCTCGAGCGCGGGGAGGCATGAATTCCCACGATAAATATGGAGCGGCCGAGGGTCCGCCGGAAGAAATTCGCCTCTTCAAGGCTCCTGCAACCGTCTATCACCACGAGAGGGGCCCGGGGAATTCTAGGCAGAGTACGCCGGGCCCATATGTCCGCCCCGAGCTTCTTACGCGCGGCTGAGGCCACACTGGCCAGATTCGTCCTATTGAGGTCGAAGCCCCGGCTAGCCACCTCCTCCCTAACAAGGTCCCCCATCCGCACTACCGGGACTCCCATCTCCTCCGCCACCTTCACAGCCTCCGACTTGCCGGCTCCCGGCATTCCAGCTATCAACAGCACCTTCATTGGTCCACGCTTCGGTTCGTTTGGAATGCTCTCCGAACTTTTTAACCTTTTGAGGACCAAAAAAAATATATTAAATATATTTTCTAGGGTCTGAAGGTGCTACATTGTATGGAGCTCCTCCGCTTGAGTACGCAGGAAGAGAGCTGAGAGATTACCTCCCGGAATCCATCCTGAGAGAGGAGAGGCTCATCCCCCTCATACCTCCCCCCGGTTTGCCCGAGATAAAGGACGTGGCTGGAGCCTTTTTAAAGGCGGCAACGAGCTCCTCTACGCCGGACAGATGTCCCTCTCTGAAGGAGATTCTGGAAAAGTTCTACAAGGGAGGGGCTGTGGCGATCATCGTTGACGACCACACGAGAACCAACCACCACACACGTCTCCTCCTGCCCCATCTCCTCAACTTCCTCCTTTCATACGGAGTGGGGAGGGAGAGCATCAGGCTGGTAGTAGCCACTGGAACTCACAGGGCCCCCCTGGAAAAAGAAATGCCCGGAATTCTGGGCTCCGCCTGGCCGGAGTACAGGGACAATGTCGTAATCCACAACGACAAAAAGGGGCTGGCGAGGGTTGGTACCCTCGACGACGGGTCCGTGGTCGAGGTGAACAATACCGTTTTCAGCTCGGAGGTCTGCATCCCCCTCAATGACCTCGAGTACCACTACTTCGCAGGCATCGCCGGCGGGCCAAAGCAGATATGCCCCGGCGTCTGCGGGGCCGAGATAATACGAATAGAACACCTCAAAATGTTCGGCGAACTCGGCTTCGCGCCCGGGGTCGAGAGCGGCTCGGCGGACGGGAACCCGGTGTTCGAGTACAAGAAAAAGGTCGTGGGCATGTTCCTCGACGAGATGAGAAAGAAGGGGAGATGGGTATACGCACTGACTGCGGTGATGGATCCCGAGGCGCGCCTCGTCTGGCTCGAGGGCGGTGACCTGATAGAAACCCACAGGAGAGCCTTCGATGCGCTTGGAAAAGTGTACATCGCAAGAGTCAGGGAGCCGGCAGACGTCGTCATCATAAGCGCCCGCCAGACTGGAATCAACCTCTACCAATCGGGAAAGGCGTATAACGCAGCCAAGAAAGCGGTCAAGAAGGGCGGCCACATCCTTCTTCTCTCGGAGTGCCGGGACGGTTTCGGTAATGAGGAGTTCAAGGGGCTGATGGCTGTCTCCGCGCCCATTTTCCATGAACTAGAGGCCCGGCTTGGGAGCACCGGAGAGGAAGAGGCCGAAAGGCTGAAGAATGAGTACATAGACAGGGCGATGCGCGAGACTCAGAGGGTGGTAATGTCGGACTTCAAAATAGGGAAGCAGAAGCCCGTGGACCTTCTTGACATCCTTAAGCACACTGGCTACGGGCATCTATGGATTATTCAGGATGGCCTAAAGCCGGATGAGGAAAGGCTTGTGCCGCTCGTGCAGGTAGGTAATAAAGCCGAGCCTGTAGAAGATAGACTCAGGCGCTGGATAGAGCAGATGGAGCACCAGGGTAAGCCCACCTACTGCGTCATTCCCGACCCGAACCTACTTGTGAGAGCGGGCTGGAAGTAGGCCGGGGTGCGCCCTGAACGCCGGAGGAGTGAAGAACGCCTGTCCAGATTCAGCCCTGTGCAGTTCGAACAAGGCGCGGATTGGCGGGCGAGACCCCCTTTCCAAGCTGGACCAGCCCAACAAAAGCTAGAGCCCTGACCACACCGCTCAGCGCCCAGGACTTGAAGTAGTCGTAGGAAACCAGCTGGGCTGCGTCTATTGCGTCCTGGATGCGACGCTTGGCCCCCGCCACGTCGCCAAGGCTGGCCATTATCCGGGCGCAGGAGCTGAGCACGAGGGACTTCTGGTGGTCGCTGCGGCATTGGGCGATTAGAGCTGAAGTCTCGGCTAGGGCCTTTTCCGCGAGCGGGCGCTCCCCGAGGACCACCGCGGCCTGAGCGGTCTCAGCCATCGCAAAAGAAGCGTTTATCGGGTCCCGCACCTCCTTCGCTGTCCTCCAGGCGCTTTGGAGGCAAGATTGAGCACCTCTCCCATCTCCGAGCCTGAAGAGGGCACAGGCAACCTCCGCATAGGTCCATGCCTCGAGGTACTTGTCTTCGAGCTTTGAGAGGAGAGGACGGTAGGTCTCCAGTAACTTCGGCCGTCCTGTGGCGTGGGCGCTCCTCGCCGCCGACCGCACGAGCCCGCTCCAGGCCCACGAGCGGAAGAAGGGGTTGTCGATTCCGTCGGAGATTCTCCGGGCCTCTTGGAGATTTCTCTCGCAGCCCGAGAAATCGCCGAGCAGCTCCCTGACCTCGGCGCACTCGCAGAGTGCGGAGGCTCGCGAGTGCTCCTTTTCGAGGGTCGTGGCGTCCTTCTCGAGAGAAGAGACGAGCCCCTTCAGCCCCTTCCTCTTTCCCGACGCAATACTGCACTTGGCACTCTCGCACGCGGCCAGAATTCTGAAGTATGGGTTACGAATTCTACTCAGGTGCCTCCCCGCCTGCTCGGCGAACCGGGTCTCTCCTGAGACCGATGCAGCCTCGAAAAGGGCGCGTATGAGCTCGAATGAAGCCCAGGAATTGAAATATTCGTTGTTTATCCGGTCTACCCATCCAGAGGCCTGGTCGAAAACGGTTTGCGAGGCCCCGGGGTCGCTCATCTTCTCCCGGCCCCCCTGTGGCTCTCGGACCGCATACACACCCCCTCATACAGGTGGGGGGAGATTGCGGCTGAAAAAGCGCTTGTACGCATAGGCCGCGGCAGCTACACCGGATGGGAAACCCACCCCAACGCCAACCATGAGCCCGAGAAGGAGAAGTAGCTGAGGCGATAACCATCCCGGTGGCTGGTGCTCCACAACAAGGGTGTAGGGATTGCTTGAGTCGAGAGGTAGTATTGAACCGCCGGAGACCTCGAGCGAACCTCCGGCTCTGATGAGTAGCCTGTACTGACCTGGGTAGCTTGAGTTTATGTAGACTGTCGAATCAATCAGGCGCAGGCATACCCCGCTCTCGACGATGATGCTGCCACTGACGATGAAGCTCTCGCCCCTGACCTCGGTGTCCTCCCGGACCACCCAGTCACCCCGGGAGGGGGAGGGGTAGCATCCGGTGCCGGAGGCGGCTGCTCTAGGGCCCAGAAAGCTTCCCATCAGCAGAGCTAAAAAAAGGCCGCTCACCAACACGGTTCGCAAACGCCTGCGCATATTCTCATCTCCCCTTGATCTCCGCGCCTGTTCCTACGGATAAGAAGCGATTGGAAATAATAAATGGAGGCCCCGGAACGGGGCCTCCCGGAATCCCTGGACCTATGCCCGCTTCCTCATGGCGAACAAAACCACTCCTATGACGGACGCTATGACCACAAAGCCCACGAAGACATAGAAGCCCGTTGAGAACTCCGTCTTCTTCTCGACCGCCTTGACTATCACAAGTATTGTTTGGGTCTGGGAGCCGCCGTCCGGGTCGTAGACTGTCAGGGTGATCTCGTCGCGGCCAGGCCTTTTTGGAGTTATCTTCAGTATGTGGGTGTTCGGGTCGATTGTGGCACTGAAGTATCTGTCGTTCACGTCGCCGACCTCCCACCTGAGCGCCGCTTCGGGCGTGTCCTTGTCAAGCGAGTACTCCTTGAGATCCAGCTCGAAGGTTTTGTCCTCCATCACCTTTATGTCAGGGAGGTCCTGCGGAATCATGGGTGGGAAGAGAATTCTCAGCAGGAACTCCCCCATGCTTGTGTCTGTTCCGTCTGATACTGTCAGGGGTATCACGTCCTCCCTTTCCACCGTGTCAGCTTTGACGAATAGCCTCACCCTGAGGCCGTCCACCGAGACGAGTGGGGATGAGGAGGCGAGCCTCAGCTCCTCGAGCGGTGTGTCCACGTCCATGATGTACATGGAGAGGTCTATGTCCTTCGTTGTGCCGGCCATCATCTTGACGTCCGGGATTCGAGATATCATTGGGGCGTCGTTTATGGGGGTTATCTGGACGCCTACGGTCCTCGAGTCCTCCTTGCCCTGCTCGTCCACAGCGACAAGGACTATGCTCCCTGTGCCGTAGGCGTTGGGGGCTGGGACGATTTTCAGCACATTCTGCTCATAAATTTCTGCCCGGAAGATGGGTGGGTTTCCGGCGTTTACGGCGATTACGTTCCAAACAATCTTATCCGAGGGGGTCTCCTCATCTACAGCCTTGTCGATGAGGTACATTACGTATTCTGAATCTTCGACCATTATTATATTCCAGGGTGGTTGGGAGGGTACAGTTATCTCAGGCGGCTTGTTGTACTCCTCGACAAAGACTCGGAAGGAGGCGGTGGCATAGTCGAGCTCGTCACTCACATTGATTTCCACCACTTCCCCCTCCACGCCGGCCGGGTAGCTCAAGTAGAGCCCTAGGCCCTCCACCCGAGCATAGGATGAGTTGGTGGTGAGGGTGAGGCTCTCGAGCTTTGAGTCCACGTCCGTGATGTATGGCGAGAGGTCTAGGAAGTGCTCCATTCCCTCAGTCACCCTAATGTCAGGAATTTCCTGAATTCTCGGCGGGTCGTTGACGGGAGTGACGCGGACTGTGAAGGCGTTGGAGGTTGCGGATAGGCCTAGCGGGTCATAGGCCCTGACCGCAAACCTCTCCTGGCCTGTCCAATCGGGGGTGGGGGTCGTGAACGTGATGAAGTTGTCCTCCACGATGCCTAGGATGTGGCTCGGATTGGTCTCCATTATGATCGAGTAGGTCAGCTGGTCTGGATATAGGTCGTCTGTGAAGTACATGCTCAGGTTGAGAAGCCTGTAGGCAGTAGTGTCCTCCTTGAAAGTCTGGAGGCCGATGTTCTTCTTCAGCACTGGTCCTGTGTTGAACTGGAATGTTCGCGTTGGGCCCCAGCCGTAGGAGTTGCCAGACATGTAGGTTGCCATCATGCGCCAGTAATAGGTCCCGCCCTGGTTGAGCTCCATCGTTGGCGTGAAGCTGGTCTCGAGCTCTAATCCCGTCTCGATTTCGGGGGATGAAAAGTCTGGGTTGTTATCCACTTGTATGCTGTAGCTGATTACCTCGCCATCCTCGCTGCTGAAGAGTATGTGCTCCCACTCAAAGGTCGGGGGAATGGCATTGACGACTGCTTTGTCCTCCGGTTCAACCAGGAGGGGAACGCCCATTGGAATCACCTGTGTCACGTTTCCGGGGGCGCTCTTCTGATTCCCCGTCCCGGCACCGTAGCCGGAGCCGGAGTAGGAGGCCGAGGCCTTTCCGGGCTGGGTCTTTCCGTTCCCGTTCTTGCCGGCGAGCTGGCTGATAGTGTTCAGTTTGGATATCGAAGGTGCCACATGGTAGACTAGGAAGTTAGCGTCTCCGCCGTTCCCGACAAGGGGACCGACAGTTGCGGTTCCGCCGTTGTAGTAGTAGTAGGCCCCTCCGCCGCCGCCGTAGCCGCCTCCGCCGCCGCAGCAGTAGTAGGTGCCCCCAGCACCGCCAGCGCCTCCATTGCCCCCATTTCCGCCGACGATGTAGAATTTGTTTCCGGCGGCGCGCATCGTTCCAGGCTCGCTGTCCGACTGGAATATCACGCTGCAGTCGCCGCCTTTGCCGACCCTGTCCTCGACGGTGCCGGAGCCAGCCTGCGGGTAGGAGGAGTAGGTGTAGTAGCACCCGCCGCCCCCTCCGTAGCCACCTCCGCCGCCGCCGCCGTAGTAATAACCACCCGCGCCGCCGTTGCCTCCGTTGCCTCCAGAGCCGCCAAACAGGACCAGGGTTGACTGGGAGACATACATCGGCCCGCCCATGAAGCACACCGCCACGTTGCCGCCCTGACCCACGCGGCCGCTGACTTTCCCGTCACCCCCACCCCCGTAGTTGCCGCCATAGCCGCCACCGCCCCCGCCGGCGTACCCCGCGCCCCCACCGCCGCCGTAGTAGTAGCCGCCATTACCCCCGTTGCCGCCCCGGCCGCCATTTCCTCCGATGGCGTAAACCGTGATATTGGTGACATTCAGGAAGCTCTCGCCTATGAAAGTGGCGTTTATTTCGCCCCCTGCGCCGACCGAGCCTGAGACCTCAGCACTTCCGCCCTTCACCGCGCTCCCGGGGCCGCACCCACCCCCACCCCCGTAACCGCCCCCACCACCGCCACAGTAGTACACCCCATGGCCTCCGTCCCCAGCGTCTCCGCCGTTGCCAGAGATCGC
>JAWCLH010000011.1:0-422 GCA_038851035.1 Thermoplasmata archaeon | reverse complement strand
TGTCGATGTTCTTTACGTCCGTAGTGTAGCCCTTGAACTTCACAAGTACATGACCGCCGGAGCCAACATAGCCTGATACTTTGCCCGCGTCCTCACCCTTTGGGCCCCCGTACGCCTGCCCATTGCCGCCGGCGTAGCCGCCGCCGCCCCCGCCCCCCACATTGTTCTGGAAGTCCTCAACCCTCCCGCCACCATTGCCGGCCCTGCCCCCGTTGCCACCGGTCCCTGTCATCTTGAGGCCGTCGACCACGAGCTGAGCACCTGCGAGCTCGAAAATTGCCTTTCCACCGGCGCCCACAAATCCGCTGACGTCGCCCCCATTCGAGTATCCGCCGCCTTTCCCGCCGCCGCTGGAGGTGCCGGGCTTCCCGTCGGCCGCCCTGCCTCCGTTGCCGCCGGTCAAGGTGACCGTGAGGTCCTTA
>JAWCLH010000010.1:45278-86752 GCA_038851035.1 Thermoplasmata archaeon | reverse complement strand
ACTCCGTTCTGGCGCTCCGGGGGGACGCAATAACAAATGCCACAAGTGAGGGAATCAGGTTCGAGGACACGAGGGCCTGCATGGCCGGCGTGAGCTTTGAGGAGGTCTCATCTCCAAAAGTGGAGCTCGAGAGCAGCAACATCACCTCCGTGGGCTGCGCCCTGCTCGGAAGCGAGGTAGGCGTGGACTCAACATCCATAATCCACATGAGGAACTATCTCGAGGTGAATTTAAAGGACAGGAGCGGAAGCTTTATTAGCGGCGGGAGCGCAATAATAAAGGAGGACGGCGGTCTGGAAGTGCTCGAACGGACCCTTGATTCGGGCCATGCGCTGATTCAGGCCAGGTACTGCACGAAGGACAGCTCGGGGACCGTCAATCACACGCCGCACAATGTAACTGCACAAAAGCTAAACATAACGAAATCCGAAGAAAGAACGATGAACCAGAGCCAGCTCGTCTATTTCGAGTTCCCGAGCCTGGACCTGAGGCTGATACACCTCGATGTGTCCGATGATTACCCGCTGGTCAGCAGCATAATCACCATAAACGCTACCATCTACAATGATGGATACGAAAACGCGAACTCAACATTCACCGTCAGTTTCTATCTTAACAACACCGAGAGCGAGACTCTGATAGAGAACCGGACAGTGGGCGGCCTGGGTGCATGGGGCGAAACGGGCCTCCAGGACGTTAATACGACTTTAAACGAGACAGGATATCAATATCTCGTTATAAAAATTGATTTGGGCGAAAATATCACCGAGGACAATGAGACCAATAATATCGTCCATCACAAGATACTGGTGTGTGACGAGAGGAAGGAGGACTGGAGCGTTGGAGCGGAAACGGAATACGATGGCAAGGTTGTCGTTGCCGACAGCCTCTCCGTTTCATCGAGCCTGACCTTCGACAACGGAATTCTGGAGGTTGTCGAGGGAGAGATTATCATTTCATCCGAGGGCGCTCTGGAGACATACAACACAACTATGACGGGAAATGATTTGGAGGTGGATGGCTGCCTTAATATTATAGTTACTTACCTAAATATCACAGGTAATCTATCTATAAATGGAGATATAAGCGCCGACAATGTCACCGTTCAGGTCAACAGCGAATGGACGGGCGAGCATGGAATATCGCTGGCGCAGGGCTCCACGGCCGCGATCAACAATACCCTTTTCTTCTCCGGTGTAGAGAACAGGTACTTCGACATAAATATCCTCGGCACGGCCACAATCACGAATACCACATTCGCCCACATGAACAATGGATTATTAATTAATTCGCCGAATGTGGAAATCTCAGACATCGGAATTCACTACTGCAATGAGTACGGGATGCAGATAATCTCATCCGAAATATCAATCACAGATTCAATAATCATTAACAACAATGGCGCTGACATCAGGATTGAGGGGTCCAATGTCGTCATGGCGGACTGCGACTTCAACCGCTCGAAGGTGGAGGTTGTTGACGGAACACTGAGCGCCCGAGGGAATATGGTCATCCGGGTTATCAATGAGAATTCGGAGAATGTCTCTGATGCTCAGGTTCTTGTGAAGGACCTCGAGCAGAGCCTGATTTATTCCGGAGCAACTGATGCCAATGGTATTGTGACGATGGAAGGCAAGATATTCGAAATGGTTGCCGAGGGGGGCGAGACCGGGACATTCTTCAAGACGCCCTACACAATCATCGTTAAAAAGGATGGCCTCTCGAATGTTTCGAAGCTGAGGAACATCGGTCCGGACATGGCCCGCGAGGAGCATGTGATCATGCTCAGGGAGGAGAGCGAGTGGGACCATGTCTGGATGACCGATTTCAGGATGAGGGTCCCGGAGGGGATTGCGGGGGCGTTCTCGTCGGGCCCCCATCAGGACGGGATGAGCTTCTGTGTACATATTTTCAATGAGGAGGAGGGGGCAATAGATTTCTTGCTGCGGAGCTACGACCAGGTGTCAATGGAGAATGACAATGACGATTTGTTCTACGACGCCTATATTTACGACGAGAGCGGAAACTCGATGGGAGGTCCGTGGGCCGAGTGGGGCGCGCTGGAGATTGAATCCTCGCAGCTTCCGGCGGGTCATTACGATTTCGTCTGGAAATATTATAATGACGCCGACGGGAGCGGGGTATTGATAAATAGTAGTATCCATAAAATTGTGTATATATCTACAGATGCCGCCAATGTTAATCTTGATGTAATTGATTATCCCAGGGTTGGGACTTATCTTGTTAATATCAATTTTAATTGGAATAGCCCCCAAGACATTTTTTTAAGAGGATATGCGGAATCTATAGACTATACATTTCAAGATATAAGTCATCTTAATAATTTACATAATTTAACCGGGAGCCCGATTAACACAACAACTGAGAATGGAAATTATCTTTATTCAAATTCATATTTTGGATATTATTTAGGTAATGAGTCTATAAATAAAGAAATTCAATTTTATTTATGTATTGAATCGGTTAATTCTAGTGAAATCTATTCTCCAATGACATTCAATATAGCCCTAACGAGTTATGGATGGATTGACCCGAAGTTGAATGATATGGATTGTGATGGTATACCTGATTATTACGAATCTAATACTATCGACTCTATTGATGAATCCAACAAAAAAGGTGGCGCATCGAGTCGAACATTTTTACCAAATATTTACTCAAAATATAAAAATAATTTTAATACAAGAAAGTATGATTGCTGGGATGGCGAGGGTTATGCGTTAAATAACATTATAGTTGTGCGGAGAAATATTAATAGCGATATATCTACGGAAATTTATACAAAAAATGTAGAGAATATTTTTACCATAACTCTTTATGGTATTGATTATTATAAAGGAAACATGATATCTATTCAAAAACAAAAACAAGATAATTATATAATAACATGGTCAGTAACTATTAAACAAAATATACCTATTGGAACCTGGTCTATATGTTTTTTTTATTGGAAAACATTTACATTTTCTGGTGGAAAATTCTTCCCTGATATCACAATTACATTATTATTTTATCTTGGATATATGAATATTTGCACAATATTTGAGATACCTCAAACCTATGGTTCCGATTCCTTAATTGGACTTACTAACCAAGCGATTCAACAATTTCTTTATCATACTGAAAATGATGGAAAAGAAAGCAATATTGATCAAAGAGGACCGTTTTATAGAACATCTTCAGATTCGACTTTATATTTCTATGGGGGTCCTAAACCGAGTCAGGGTGAGTATGATGGAAAAAATGGTGGTATAAATCAATTTAATAGTAATGTATATCTTAAGGCATGTATAATTGCGAAAGGGGCTACAGATCATAAATCTGCCTCATCAAGAATAAAATACTTTACAAACTATCTTATTAAATATTCTGTTACAGATGTGGGACTATCATCATGTCCAATTGATTATATATTGAGAATGACAGGAAGTAAGTCAGATTTAAAATATAATGAATTAATTAATCCAGAGAAATTGTCAGCTCGACAGATACATTATGGGCAATGTTATGATTTTACACATTACTGTATTGCATTTATGAGAGCAATTGGGATACCTGCAAGGGCTGTAACAGGTCAGAATTGGACCGGCGGATCAAACAATTGGAATTACCATATTTGGACCGAAGCATGGATTCCATCAATGAATACATGGTATGTTTTTGATGCGACTGGGATTAAATTTGATTCGGTTAATAATACAAGCGTTGATGATAATTCTAGATCAAGAGAAGCTACTCGCAAAGATTATTATTCAGGAAATGATAAGTCTGATACGGTATCTATATATGGAAAACCTCAGCATATATGCTATTACGATTATTACTCAAATTCAAAAGTAGATTTAATTAATCAATATAGTGGATAAATATGGAAGGTAGAGTTAGTGTTCAATTAAAAAAAGCTCAATCATTATTACATTCCTCATATATTTTAATCATTATCTTCTTTATCATTAATATTTCAATTATCTCGCTGGCCACCCTAAACATATCCAGAGATAGAAATCAGAAAATCAATACATATTATATACATTACCCTATTAAAACAATTACTTTCGATGGAATAAATACAAATAATGAGTGGAACAACATCCAATATGCACTAGTAGAAAATATTCTAGCCCGAAACACTTCAAATCCAAAAGAAACTATCAATTTATCAATTCAAATGAAAATGTGCCATAATGACACCGACTTAATTTTATTCATTATACTATCATCTAGGGATATTAATAATGGTCTATTGTTAGATAATTTTTTATTGGGTTCGTATGATCTAAAACTCCGATTTACTTTTCCGGAATTTGGCTTGTTATCCACACAACCATTCTTACGGCTCACGATATATGAAAGTCATTGGATAGATTCTATTATGGGTTGGTCAAAAAAAGGGGTCAGGTTAATTGATGAAATTCGTTTCAACTCGGACTGGGGCCCCGGAGCAGATTCTGATTTAGGTATTCTATATGCAATGATTTTAGATAACTGTATCGGAATAGAAATTCAACTTAATAAAGAAAATGTTATACATATTCTCGGTAACTCGTATCCAAGTAGTATCCCAATTTCGTTGGAGACCCTTAAAAAAATGATGTTCAACAAAATATTATACAACTTTTCGACAATAAAAACATGGAAGCCATCAAAATTTGATGATGAATTATTTTCTCAATTCCATATTTCTGAATATTGCTACAATTTCGATCTAGTTCTACAAGGTCCGAGTAAAGTATATACTCCATCTAAAAAAGAAGCCATAATACCATTAACAATATTGAACTGGAAATTGACCTCTATTAATGTTACAATTCTCATCGAGTGCGATTTATATATAACCTATATTAATATTTCATCGTATGATTTAGATAACGCTAGTCTATATAATCTCAATCTTAAATTTAGGGATCAAAATCAATTATCACATATTTGTTTATTAACTATTGACCCTGATAATTATTTTAATGAAATAAATGAGAATAATAATAATCTTGCCGTCACCGTAATAATAGATTTGCCAAAGATAATAGTATGGCCAGATAATGCACTGACAATTGAACCAATTACTTTTCAAGGTATCACTATTTTTAACGAACTTTTTTTCGATTTTGGCGATGGAAATAATTCAAATTGGATTAACGACAAATCGATTAAACATTTATATCATAAGATGGGTAACTATATAGCAAAATTAAAAGTCCGTGACGAATATGGGTTAACAAGCAATTGGTGCTATATTAATTTAACAATCAACAATAGACCCCCAGTAATTGAAAGTAGCTCCTTATTCTTTATTTATTTAACTAATGAACCCATTTATTTTAATATTTCTGTATATGACATTGACGGTTTCATTACTAAAATATATTGGAACTTTGGTAATGGAAATATCAATGATATACCCAACCCTGTCCACAGCTACTCCAAGGCGGGAATATATACCGTCCATTTCACCACCTGGGACGACGATGGCGCGTCCAACTCGACCGAGTTCAAGATTTATGTCATGAATCGCGGCCCCCTGGCCGACTTCAATATGTCCCTGACGACCGCCACCATTCTCGACGACATCGCCTTCACGCCCGAGGCCTTCGACATGGACGGGGCAATATCGCGGTACTTCTGGGACTTTGGAGACGGCTCCACGAGCGATGAGCCCAACCCGACCCACCGCTACCGGACCAAAGGCACATTCTGGCCCACGCTCTATGTCGTAGATGATGACAGCGCGGCGAGCAACATCGCCAGAAAGCAGATTATCGTCGAAAACATCCCGCCGCAGGGCGCGATAAACGCCTCCTCCACCTCCCCCCTCACACTCGAGAAAATCAATCTCACCGCTTCGGGGAGCGACGCGGACGGTACCGTAAAGCTCTATATATGGGACTTTAGCGATGGAACCACTGCGGTGGGCGAAAACGTGAGCCACGAGTACAGGGACGACGGGACCTATGAAGTAAAACTGAGAGTCATAGACGATGATTTTGATGAGAACGTGACCAACATAACGATAAATGTGCGGAACAGAGGCCCTGTGATTGGGCTCAAATACGAACAAAAGCTCATGGCCGACGAGAGAGCATTTCTAGACGCCTCAGGCTCCTTCGACCTGGACGGCTGCGTCGTGTCTGTGAGCTGGCTGATTGAGAACAGGACCATCCACGGCACAGTTATCAATTATACTTTCACAAAGCCGGGGAAATATCTGGTCAGGGTGGCGGTGCGCGACGACGACGGCGCTCTGGCCGAGAAGAGCTTTGAAATAACCGTGCAGGCCGTTAGAATCTCGCGCGAAACATTTCTTTTCTGGATGTGGGCGGTGGTTATTCTCGCCACCGTCGCTCTGACTATTGCGTGGAAAAGGCGCACGACAAGGTAATCGAGCGGGAGTTTTACAGCGCCCTCTTCCTGCTCATACATGAAGATGCGGGCACCCAATCAGCTTTATTCCCCCCGGCGCATACCCCCATCGATGGCCACCGTCATAATCGGCTCCGGGGCCGCCGGCATGGCCGCGGCCGCCCGCCTCCGCAAACTTGGAGAGGAGGTCGTGCTGGTCAGCAGGGAGAGGGCTGTTTACTCTCTCTGCGCCCTGCCCTACGTCCTCTCGGGCGAGGTGGACGAGGAGCGCATCATCACCCACGACGAGGCTGCCTTGCGGAAGATGGGAGTGACTCCCCACCTCGGCGCGGAGGCGAGAGCCATCGACCCGGCGCGGAGGCGCGTCATTCTTGCTGACGGAAAGGAGCTCGAGTACGACATCCTCCTCCTGGCCACGGGCTCCGTGCCCTTCAGGCCCCCGCCGCTCGGTGGCGAACTGCCCGGTGTCCACACCTTCAACTCGCTTCAGGACACCCGGGAGCTGATCTCGGCCGCGGCCGTCTCAAGGAGCGCCGTCGTCCTCGGCGCCGGCCTCACCGGTCTGGAGTGCGCCTGCGCGCTGAGGAGGAGGGGGCTTGAGGTGACCGTGGTTGAAATGGAGGACCGCGTCCTCCCGCGAGCCCTCGACAGGGACATGTCCCCGCCGGTCGAGGAGGCCCTTGCAAAGGGAGGCGTCGGCCTGAAGCTGGGGACGAGGGTAACCGGTCTGTCCCGCGCCGGAGGCCGTAGCGCAGTCAGAATTCAGGGACCTGGGGGTAAAGAGGGGACCCTCGAGGCCGACATGGTCGTTCTGTGCCTCGGTGTGAGGCCGGAGCTCTCCCTCGCCAGCTCCGCCGGCCTGAGAACAAACAGGGGCGTCATCGTCGGGCCTGACATGCGGACCTCCGACCCGCACATATTCGCGGCCGGGGACATCGCCGAGTTCGAGGGTGTCATTCCAGCGACCTGGCCCACCGCTGTGAAGCAGGGCGAGATCGCTGCCGTGAATATGGTCGGCGAGATGGCCTCGTTTACGCATTTCGACAATGTAAACGTCGCGACGATATTCGGTCTACCCGTCTTCAGCA
The DNA here is from genome assembly GCA_038851035.1 of Thermoplasmata archaeon. Taxonomy (NCBI): domain Archaea; kingdom Methanobacteriati; phylum Thermoplasmatota; class Thermoplasmata; species Thermoplasmata archaeon. The sequence continues at coordinate 79,286 of JAWCLH010000010.1, read as the reverse complement.
TTGGCAAGACGGCCTCGCAGCTCGAGGGCTCGCCCGTAGAGTGCGAACTCTGGAGGGAGGGTGGCGTATGGCGGAAGCTAGTGACTATCAATGGTGCAGTTGCCGGCTATCAGTCCGTCGGCAGCCATGATGTGTACGGCGTCCCCTCAATTCTCCAGAGAACAGCCGGACCGCTCATGAAGCGCTTCTTGCGATTCGGAGCCTCGCATCCTCTTCTTGCCAGCGGTGCGCTCGAGGCAGCGGGTTCGAATGGGCCAAGGGTCCGGAAACGCAAGAGCTGAAGCCGCGCTGGTCGATAGGGAGCGGAAAGGTCCAGCCGCGGCACGAGGCGGGGAAAGCTAGGGCTTCTAAACGAGGTCCAGCCCGAGCCCCGCGGCGAATTGATGGGCCTCGAGAAACTCTTTCATGCTCAAATGGCGTGAGAGCTCCGGGTACTTCCTCCTGTCTTGGAGAACAATGTGGTCCGGCCGGTACTGGTCCATGACATTGACCCTGAGCACATTGCGCGGGATGTTCTCCGAGACCCACTTCAGCACAGGCTTCGTGCAGCACTCGATGTGCCCCGGCATGACGAGGTGCCTGAGGAGAATCTCACACTGCCTAGCAGCAAGGAGGTGGTTCCTGCTGACGACCTCGAAGTACCTCTCCACCTTCGACAGGCGCCTCGCGCAGGCGTCGTTTCCGTACTTGAAGTCGCTCAGGTAGACGTCTATTACACCGTCCAGAATTTTCATCGCCTCCTCGCTCAGGTACATGTTGGAGTTCCAGACCTGCGCGATGTTCACCTCAAGCCTCTGAAGCTCCCTCATTACCTTGAGGATGTAGACGAGGTTGGAGGTTGGGTCACCCCCGACCCAGTTCACATTGATTCCGCCGCTCGTCTGGATTACCCGCGCCAGCTCCTCTGGGGGAACCTCCCGACCGCGGTCCGGGAACTGGCTGATGTCCCAGTTCTGGCAGAAGACGCACTTGAAGGTGCAGCCGGCGAAAAAAATCGTGTGGGAGGGAACGAGCTCGGGCTCCTCGCCGAAGTGGAGGAACTCAGAAGCCACCCTCGCGGCCCCGACGCCGCATACACCTCTCCCCCCACCCTTCCTGTCCACGCCGCAGGCCCTCTCGCAAAGCCGGCAGGGGGACGAGAGCCCCTCGGCCTGTGCTATTCTGTCGTCGAGGTCCACTTCCAAGAAGCGCGCCCTGGCTCTCCCTCTCACGATTTCTTTATAGCGCTCCAACTCCGCGGCCACGAGGCTCGATAGGCTCTTCCTCCATATATATAATTCCGTAGGAATGTATTAATACCGCAAAAGCGATGAACTCACTTATGGGAGAGCTGACGGAGGGAACCGTGGAGGAAACACCCCAGATGGAGGACAGTGCAGACCCTCACAGGCATCTGGTAGTTTTATATATTATCACTATAATCGTCAGCGTGGCCACGGCGTTTGCTTTTCGCTGATGGGGGAGGAGATGGATGGCTGATACAAAAGGCAGCAAACTCCAAGAAGTGTGGAAGTACGCCACTGGAGGACACGTCTGGGGCGTGGCTCTCTCCAGAAGCGGTGACATCGTCTACTCCGGCTCAGCCGACGGTGGGATATACTGCTTCGCCAGCGACGGCAGGCTGCTTTGGAAGTTCGAGACCAGTGGACCGGTATTCCGCGTCGCCGCCACAGCCTTCGGGGACCTCGTCGTGGCCGGCTCCAAGGATGGCACAGTCTATGCACTAGACAACAATGGCCTCCTTCTCTGGACATCGCCTACCGGCGGCTCGGTGCTCTCGGTGGCAATGGTGCCCGACGGGAGCCTCATTCTGGCTGGCTCCACAGACAAATACGTCTATGCTTTCGACCGGGAGGGCACGATGCTCTGGAGATGCGACATGAAGAGCCCGGTGAGGTCCGTGTCGGTCTCGGACGACCAGGACATCATCGTCATCTCCTCCTACAACAACCTCCTAACCTGCCTGAACAAGTGGGGCGATTACCAATGGCACATCGAGACCGGCCGCTATCCCTATAGGACCGCGGTCTCGCCCGACGGTGCCTACATCGCCGCAGGCTCCGAAGAGAGGATGGTCACCCTACTCGACAGGACGGGAAGGATACTCTGGCAGTTCCCGACCGGTGGCGCCGTGACCGGTCTGGCATTTACAACCGATGGCCAGAGCGTTCTCGTCGGCTCGGAGGACATGATGCTCTACCTAATTGATCTCCACGGGAAGCCGGTATGGACGATGAAACTCCCGAGCGAGATCGTGAGCGTGGCCCTCGCCCCTGACCTCAGGAGGGTCGTGGTCGGCACGATGGACAGCCGGGTCACCCTCTTCGAGATGGCCTCAGCTGACTTCGGGCTCATAGGAGAACTCGAAAGAGAGCTAGCGCGGGCGAAGAGCGCAGGCGTCGCTGTGAACGAGGTCGAGTACCTCCTCCAGTCGTCAAAGCTCCTGAGCAGCGTTGGCGACCGGAAGAAGGCTGAGGAGTTCCTCCAGCTTGCGCGCGCGGAGCTCTCGAGCGCAACTGAGAGGCACAGAAAGCTCTCCCAGCCCGTCGTGAACTACACGGAGGGCTTTCAGACCGCGCTCGACTCCTTGGAGCGCTGCATTGCAGGAATAAAGAAAGAGATTAAGGATGGGAGGTTCGACCTCGCCCTCCAGCTCGAGAGAAACGCCAGTGACCAGCTCAAGACCCTAGACAAGTACCTGACTGGCGCAATGGAGCAGCACGAGAGGGTGCATTCGGTCTACGCCGACTTTGAGAAAATGGTCAGGGACGTTCGGGCCGAGGGAATCAGCGTGGCGGAGGCCGAGAGGATGCTTGCAGCCGCTCTCAGCGCCATCAAGCTGGGAGACTATGTCGGCGCCGTGGAGAACTTGAGGAGGACCGAGGCCTCCATAATATCCAAGCGGACCCAGTTCAGAGAGGCTATGGAGATAATGGGGCCGGTCAGGGCCCACATGAAGAACGCCGAGCACTTCATCGATATCAGCGACGCCAAAAAGCTTCTGGAGGAGGCCGAGAAGGCCCTCAACGCCGACGACGCGGAGAGGGCGAGAGAGTGCGCCGGGCTGATAATGGATATTATAGAGAAGGTAAAAGAGGAGGCCTTGCCCTCACTCTCCCTGCGAGCGGGCTCAAGCGAGGGCCTCACTGTGAATAGGAGCAAGTTCAACCTCTCCATCACCAACATCGGGAAGGCGCACGCATCAAACATCCGGATCGAGGTCATCGGACCGATAAAGGAGTTCAGCGCCACCCCCCCCGGCATAGACTTTCTAAAGGCTGGCGAGAAGGCCGTTGTTACAATCGAAGTCACGGCCGACGAGCATGACATCCCCCTCGATGCCTACATTACGGTCAAGCTGAGCTTTAAGCGAGCCCTCGACGGTAAGGAGGGCAGGGCACAGGAGAGAGCGAGGATAATCATCGGACCGATGATAGAGGACGTCTTTTTGATGTACCGCGACGGACGCCTGATAACGCACAACACGCGGAGGCTGAGGCCGGACGTCGACGGGGACATCCTCAGCGGGATGCTGACCGCCGTCACGGCATTTGTCAAGGAATCGTTTAGGGAGGCCGAGTCGGAGGAGCTGAATGAGCTGCGCTACGGCAAGACCAAAATTCTTATCGAGAGGGGAGAGTACATCTGCCTGGCCGTCGTGGTCTCGGGCGTCGCCTCGCCCAAGATGCGCGATAAGATGAGGGAGACCGTCAGGCAGATCAGCCAGACCTACGCCGATGTTCTGGAGAACTGGGACGGCTCCGTCAGCAAGCTCAAGGACATAAACCAGATGATAGAGAGGTTGATAGCCTCGACATACACCTGAGCCGAGGGTCGGAGCGGCCGGCCTTCTCCGCGAGCGAGGGCACTAACAACCGGGAAATTCGCGCCCGGCAAAAACATTATCCCATCGGAGAGCCTACCGGTGCCCGGTGTTCAGTGTGTCCGCCGCAGTGCCCGTCATCGTCGTAAACTTCAAGGTCTACCCAGAAGCCATCGGTTCCGAGGGACTGGCGCTCGCCAGACTGTGCGACGAGGTCGCCCGGGAGAACGGTGTATCGATTGTTGTCTGCCCCCCTGCCACGGAGCTCGCGCGGGTGAGGGCCGAGGTCCGAATTCCTGTCTGGGGCCAGGCCGCGGACGCTGTCGAGCCCGGGGGGCGGACGGGCCATATAACGCTCGAGATGCTCAGGGAGGTCGGGGCCTCCGGCCTCCTCATCAACCACTCCGAGAGGAGGCTCCAGCTAGCCGACATCGAGTGGCTCGTGGCCCGGGCCCGCGCCTTGGGCATTGAGAGCTGCGTCTGCACAAACAATACTGCCGTCAGCAGGGCCTGCGCCGCCCTCGGCCCCGATTTCGTCGCGGTCGAGCCCCCGGAGCTGATTGGAGGGGACGTATCCGTCACGAGCTCGAGCCCGGAGGTCGTTAGGGGCAGCGTTGAGGAGGTGCGGAGAGTCAATCCCCAGGTCAAGGTGCTCTGCGGCGCGGGCGTGAAGAGCGGAAAGGACGTGCGCAGGGCGCTCGAGCTCGGTGCGATGGGAGTCCTGCTGGCCTCGGGCGTCGTCAAAGCGAAGGACAGGAGGGCATCGCTGCTCGAGCTAGTGAGCGGTCTGAAATAGGTCGGATGTCAGTCGCGCGCCATCGCGCCTTATTTCATTTTTCTGACCACCATCTCCGCAAGCTCAATGAGCCTGTGAGAGTAGCCCCACTCGTTGTCGTACCACGCGAGCACCTTGACCATCGTGTCCCCTATGACGATGGTCTGCTCCGCGTCCACAATTGCCGACGCTCGGTTCCCTTTGAAGTCCACAGAGACCAGAGGCTCCTCACAGAACTCGAGGTAGCCCTTGAGTTTTCCGTTTGCGGCGGCCCTGAACGCGGCGTTGACCTGCTCCGCCGTGGCGGGCCTCGCGAGCTCTGCCGTCAGGTCGACGACGGAGACGGTTTCAACGGGCACGCGAATCGCAACACCGTGGAACTTTCCCTTGAGCTCTGGAATAACTAGTGAGACCGCCTTTGCGGCACCAGTGCTCGTCGGAATCATCGAGCGGGCCGCCGCCCTCGCCCTCCGCAGGTCCTTGTGCGGAGCGTCCTGGAGCCTCTGGTCCATCGTGTAGGCGTGGATGGTTGTCATTAGGGCCTTATTTATACCGAAGGAGTCGTTAAGCACCTTCGCCACGGGCGCGAGACAGTTCGTTGTGCAGGAGGCATTGGAGATGATATTGTGCTTTGCGGGGTCGTATTTATCCTCATTCACACCGAGCACGATGGTTATATCCTCCCCCTTCGCAGGTGCGGAAATTATCACCTTCTTTGCACCCGCAGCGATGTGCGCCCTCGCCTTCTCCGCCTCGGTGAATAGGCCGGTGGATTCTATCACCACCTCAACCCCGAGCGCCTTCCATGGGAGCTGGGCAGGGTCCTTCACCATTAGCGCTTTGACTGGCTTTCCGTTAATGATAATGCTATTCCCTTTAGCTTCTACGGTGCCGGGAAAGATGCCGTAGGTCGAGTCGTATTTGAAGAGATGGGCGAGTGTCTTTGCATCAGTGATGTCGTTCACCGCCACGATTTCCACACTCGGGTGCTCGACCGCGGCGCGCATCGCCAGCCTACCGATTCTTCCGAACCCGTTTATCCCCACCTTGACCATACCGGTGCCTCCGTTCCCGGGATGGCCGTTCAGGGCTAAAAAGATTGGCAGAGGAGCCAATGCAGGCGCGAGTCACACGGACAGAATTCCACCCTCGCTCCTCCGCACGGCTGCTCTGGCAATCGGAATCGCACAGAAATTATACAGAATTCACAGCCGGGGCGGAGCCCCGCATCGTCAGCCGCTCTGTGAGCTATTTCCTCAGCGTCCCTTCGAATCCACACCCGGGGCATTTGATTCTCAGGGGCCTCTCTGGACTTGAGACGGGAATCTGGGTCCTGCACTTCGTGCATCTGACCCGCTTCATGGTAGCCCCCGTCTCCGGGGGCGCTTTGGGAGCGGGCGCCGCAGAGGATCGGAAAGAAGGTGCCGGGGCGGGGGCGGGGGGACTGGATGAAGGAACTGGAGGCTGTGGGGGAGCCTCTGGGGTCTGGGTGGGAGGGGCAGGCTGGTAGGGAGGGGGAACACTGGGCTGCTCAAGGGCCGGAGCTGGCTTCATTGCGGGAAGAGGGGGTTGAGGCTGGGTGGGGACCGGTGCTGGCTCTCTTGCGGAATGAGGCTGCGGAGGAGAAGGCGACGGGGCAGGCCGTAGGGGAGGGGCGGCGGGGGTGGCGGGAGGGGTCGCCATCGTGTCGGCCTTTATTGTTTTCTCTGAGGCTGCCGGCCCTTTCATCGTGACATCGCCGGAGGCCACGAGTTCAGCCAGAATGGCATCGTGGTCGGCGTCCGTGATTCCGAGGGACTCCCTCTGCACCCTGAGCAGCGCGGCCTCGTCTTCGGTTAGCTTTCCATCTTTGTAGGCCTGCACGAGAGCCCTCCTGTAGGAGTCGAACTCCCTGTCCCTGAGAATTCTCTCGACGTCCACGGGCCGCCTGTGCATCTCGAGGAGGCGCTGCTGGCTCGCCGGCTCCCTCACCGTCTGCCTGAGAATTAGCTCGTGCTCCTCCCACGAGAGCTTGAGTAACTGCCTCTCCCGCGCGAGCAGCTCAGCCTCGTCCTTCGTGACCTTGCCGTCGGCGTGGACCTGCGCGAGTAAAGCTGCGTATCGTTTGTAGTTCTCTAGTTTCGCATTGTCAGAGACGACGAGCCGGGCGAAGACATAGGCCAGAACCGAGCCGGCGAGGGAAAGAATCAGCCCGTACTGGGGCACCATTCTCAGGTTCTTCCACTCGAGAATTTTGTCGCGCTGCTCCTTGAGCTTCAGGGCCTCGGAGTAGAGCTCGCTGCCCCTCGCGGGGTCCGTGGCGTTGAGGGCCTCGATTTCGGCCACCTTGTCGGGAGTCAGGGGGTCATCGGGGACTGGGATGCCCTGCTGTACATAGGGCAGGAGAGCGACCATGAAGACGACGAAGAAGGCGCTCGAGCCGAGGAGGAAGTACCCGAGGCCGATGCCGTTCCTCCCAGCGGCAATGGCGAAGACGCCGAATGTGGCAAATATCACCATCCCGAAAACGGCGAAAAATATTGCGCCCCCGATATTCAGCTTCCCGCCGACCATCTGCTGCTCGTAGGCAAGCGCCCAGCCGGTCGGGGTTTCCCCGGCTCTAAAGGGGCCGATTCTGCCGTCAGTTATGTTGGCCCACGGCAGGAATATTCCCAGAAGCACGAGACCGGCGCCGAGCGCGCCGAGGGCTCTGTAGGCATAGGTATACTTAGTAGTCAGCACGGTCCACTTCATCTGCGTCCGGAGATAAATAGTTCACCAACTGAGGCCTACAGCCTCTCCCTTCAGTGCGGGCACCTCTCAAGCTCCGGCGCGACCTCCCTGCCGCAGCCGCTACATAGTGCCTTCGACTCAATGGGAAGGAAGTCCCTGGCCCAGCTTTCGCAATCCCCCTCGCCGGGCGAGACCGAGAGCGCTCGCCGGAGCTCCGGGAGCCCCCACTCCCTCGGGAAAACTATCTGGCCTATCACCCTCGACCAGAGCCCGAGTCTGTAGCTCCCGGACTGGCTTGTTCGAAATCTATATATCGCCCCCTGAGGAGCCGGTATAACCGTCCCTACTTTCCACCTGCCTCCTGTTGCGGTAGAGGTTGAGCTCAATATTGTCATCGGTATGGGTAGCTCCGGCATGGACCGTCAGGTCGTCGACAAGGGGCTCGCACATCGAGTTCGCATCTGAGACGGAACCGGTGGTGGCCGGGCGAGCACTCCGAGCTGGATGGTGGAGGATTGAGAGAGATTGATATTCAATTGCTAAGCAATTGGTAAAAGGGGTGGTTAAATAGTCTCCCGGGGACGCGGAAGGACAGCCGCGCCGTTATATATTCGTCCCTCCCATTATCCCTCGATGAGCTTCGAGCCGACAGAGGAGATTCTTGCCGTCGCCCGCTCCCTGCCTCAAGGCCTCTGCGACCATTGCTTGGGCAGGCGCTTCGCCCGCGTCCAGCAGGCGACGAATTCGGAGAGGGGCCGCGCTATTCGCTTGGCGCTGGCCGCCGCAGGTGCGCGGAGCGAGCCCGCCGTGTTCTGCCCCATCTGCGACAATATCTTCGACGAGCTCGACGGAATTGCCCGCGCCGCCGCGCGAAAAATGGCGCCGTATGAGTTCTCCACATTCCTCGTGGGCTCGAAGCAAGAGGCCTCTACTCTCGAGCTCGAGGAGCGGCTCGGATACCCAGAGCACCTCAAGCAAGAGGTCAACCGCGAGCTCGGGAAGAGGCTGGAGGCGCTCACTGGAAAAACGGTGGACTTCGATAGCCCGGATGTGACGATTATCGTGGACATAGCTTTCGGGAGTGTCGAGATACAGCTCGCGCCCCTCTTCATCTACGGCCGATACAGGAAGCTCGAGAGGGGGATACCGCAGACTCGGTGGCCCTGCCGAGCCTGCCGGGGGAAGGGCTGCGCGCGGTGTGGCGGAACTGGAAGGATGTACCAGACCTCCGTCGAGGAGCTGATCGCGGGCCCCGTGATGAGGGCCGCCGGGGGAAGCTCCCACGCCCTCCACGGGATGGGCAGGGAGGACATCGACGCCCGGATGCTCGGCGGGGGCAGGCCATTCGTACTCGAGGTCCGGGAGCCTGTGAGGAGAGCTCTCGACCTAGTTGCCCTCCAGGAAGAGATCAACCGCCTCGCGGCCGGCCGCGTGGAGGTCTCGGGCCTCCGCCCGTCCTCGATGGAGGAGGTCAGGGGGCTGAAGGAATCGCGGGTCCCGAAGTGCTATCTGGCTACGGTCGAATTCTCCTCTCCAGTGCCCGAGGAAAAGCTTAAATTACTGGAGAGGACTTTCACCGGCCTGGAGGTCCAGCAGAGGACGCCCTTGAGGGTCTCCCACAGGCGCGCTGATCTCACCCGCGTGCGGAGGGTGCTGGAGTTCCGGGTCGAGGGCCCGGACAGGTTCCGCATAACGGCAGAGGCCGGGCTCTACATCAAAGAGCTCATCAGCGGCGACGGGGGGAGGACCCGGCCCAGCGTCTCGGAGGCGCTCGGGGTCGGGTGCTTAGTGAGGGAGCTGGACGTGCTCAGTACCGGAGGCAGTGGGGATGGTGAAGGCGTCGAAGGGCTTCAGGGTGAAGACGAGGAGGACCCTGAGGGTTAAACCGAGGAGCAGGGGGATGCCCCCGGTGACCCGTTCTCTCCAAGAGCTGGAGGTCGGCGACAGGGCCTCGATTCACTTAGACGGGAGAGTCCATGACGGTATGCCCCACCCGAGGTACCAGGGCAAGACGGGGAGGGTCGTGGGGAGGCAGGGAAGGGCTTATCTTGTGGAGATTATCGAAGGAAGGAAGCGGAAGACCCTTTTGGCTGGACCGGAGCACCTGAGGAAGTGCTGAGGGGGCGGGGAATTGACGGAAGAGGGAAGATTTATTTCGCTGGCAGAAGCGCTGCGGATGCTTGAGGAGGAGAGCAAGAAGAGAGAGCTCGGCTACGAGCAAAAGCTCGCGCTGAGCCACGCGCAGCTCTTCTCCAAGCTCAGCGTAGAGGACTCCGAGAAGTTGAAGGCGGAGCTCTGCAAGAACCCGCACATCTCCGAGGCCCTCGCCTACAAAATCATCGAGATTCTTCCCGCCACCCCGGACGATGTGAGGGTGATTTTTGCCAAGGAGAGGCACCCCCTCACCCCAGAAGAGACCAACGCAATTCTGGAGGCTGTAAAGAAATTTGTTTGAACCCCGGAGGGACCTCCTTGGAAGACTACGCTTATGTATTAGATTATTTAGCACAGGGCCATCCCGACGCCCGGAAGTTCAAGCGCGAGCCCCTAGCTTACGCTCTGGGGGAGAACGAGTTCAAGATTCTAGAGCTCGCCATTAAGCCCGACGTGACCCTGAACATCGGCGACTACATCTACATCGGCAAAGACCTCGAGAAGCGCGACAAGATTCTCCATGTGAAAAGGAGGGTATCCTATTCGGAAATCACCAATACCGCCCAGAGTGAGCTGCCCTTCATCATAGCCGAAATCGTTAAAAAGCAGGAGCCGCGCTTCGTGCGCTTCTACAACGAATCGCAGCCGATCAGCACCAGATTCCACATGCTCGAGCTCCTTCCCGGCTTGGGCAAGAAGATGATGTGGGCCATTCTCGAAGAGAGGAAGAAAAAGCCCTTCGAGAGCTTCGAGGATATAAAGAAAAGGATACCGGCACTTCATCACCCAGAGAAGCACATTGTGCGAAGAATCGAGCTCGAGCTCTCTGACCCGAACCAGAAGTACCATCTTTTCGTGGCCAAATAGTCGGACCCGCGCCGGGCCCACAGCCTTCACCAGACGGAGGTGTGGGGGTTGGAGAATCCCAGCCGGACCTAGCTCGGCCTCCCGCCCTCCAGCTTTCCCTGCGGTCTCGCTTTGCCACCACGCCCTTTCGGGTGTCTGAATCTGAGTGCCAGAAATGCACCGATGACTGCGAGTAGCGAGATGCCGGCGACGATCGCGGGCATATTCAGCAGCCTGACCTCGCCCTCACTCCGGGGTTGGGGCTCGGTGGGGGGGACCACCGGGAGCTGTGCTGTCAACCCGACCTCGATGGTCGCCGTATCCTGGTCGCTGTCCGAGGGCAGGCCCTGAATCGTCGCGGTCGCCCTCACCGTCAGAACGGCGCTCCTGTTCTGGGTTCCCCCGGGAACCGTAACATTCACTGTGAAGGGGAGGGAGCCCGGAGCGTTGAAGCTCATCTCAGTCGGCTGAACCGCTGACGGCCAACCGAGGTCCACGGAGCTCCTCAGCGAGACGCTGACAGCTAGAACATTAATGTAGTCAACCGTTACCTTTCCGGTCAGGACCACGAGCTGGTCCGCGGCGCTCGCGTTCAGCGACACCGATGATTCGGTGATGTTGCAGTGTAGGAATATTGCCAGCGTGCCTCCGGGGCTGCTGGTCTCCGAGTCGTGCGAGGGGGGACCAAATTCCTCTCCACACCCCCTCACCCCGACCGCTTCCCCCGCTTGCGCGTGCCCTTCGCTACACTTCCGGGGTGCCGACCAGTGCGTCGTCAATTCTCGGGTGGGCAGCGCGCCCGCGCACGTGAGCGCAAGCGCGATGATAACCGACAGTGCGAAGACCGATTTCCTCACGAACTCTCAATCGTGTTTGTTATTGATAAATATTTATCAAACTAAATGGATATACTCACTGGCCGGGGTGGGAGGTTGGAGAAGCCGGAGATGCTCGCGACCATCAAGGAAAAGGGTGTGGAGCTTGTCAGACTTCAGTTCACGGATATCAACGGCCTCATAAAATGTGTGGAGATTCCGGCGGAGAGGCTCGCCGACGCCCTTGAGACTGGTGTGTGCCTCGACCTCTCCTCGATACAGGGTGGGGCCCGCACGATGGAGAGCGACGCCCGCCTTTTCCCCGACCCAGCCACATTCGCGATAGTGCCCTACCACCCGACCACCGCCCGGCTCATCTGCTATATACACGGCCACGACCTCAAACCCTTCCCTGGAGACCCGCGCTTGATTCTCAGGAAGGAGCTCGAGAGGGCGGCGGAGCTCGGCTACAGGTATTTTGTCGGTCCGGAGATCGAGTTCTTCATATTCAAGAACAGCCCCAGCGGAATTGACTTTTTGGACAGGGGCGGCTACTTCGACAACGTGGTCAAGGACCTTGCCTCCGACATCCGCGCCGAGATCATCAGGCTCCTGCGCGGCTACGGAATCGCATGCGAGGCAGGCCACCACGAGGTCGCGGCCAGCCAGCACGAGATAGACATCAAGTATGCTGAAGCCCTGACTACGGCAGACAACGTCATCACAGCCAAGGAGATAATCAAAATCGCAGCGGGACAGAAGGGGCTCATCGCGACCTTCATGCCCAAGCCCGTGGAGGGGATGAACGGCTCCGGGATGCACTGCCACCAGAGCCTCTGGTCAACCGACGGAGAGTACCTTTTTTACGACGCCTCCCACCCCTACAGGCTATCGAAAATCGCGCGCTGGTTTATCGGGGGACAGTTGCACTATATAGACGAAATAATCGCCCTTCTCGCGCCGACCATCAACTCCTACAAGCGGCTGATACCGGGCTTCGAGGCGCCCAACCTGAAGTGCTGGGGCTCCCTGAACAGATCCGCCCTAATCAGGGTTCCACAGTTCACGCCCGGGCGGGAGGCCTCGACGAGATGCGAGCTCCGCTGCCCCGACCCGACCTGCAACCCATACTTCGCCTTCGCCGTCATGCTCGAGGCTGGCCTGAGGGGTATCGAGGAAAAAATAGAACCCCCTGAGCCGATAGAGAAGGACGCCTTCAAACTCACGCCCGAGGAAATCGAGAAGTACGGAATCAGCGCCCTGCCCGGCTCTCTCGGCGATGCCCTACGCGCGATGGAAAAAGGCACGATCGCGAGGAAGGTGCTCGGTGAGCATGCGTTCAATAAATTTTTAGAGTCTAAGAAGGCAGAGTGGACCGAGTTCAGGAGGGTCGTGCACTCTTGGGAGAGGGAAACCTATCTAGAGAGATTTTAAAGAGGAGTTTCCCAGCCCCCGGTGCCAAGAATTTCCAAGAATTTAAATAATTATGAAAATAATTGTGTGTCCGGTCAAGGTATATGTCTCCACGCCCCTGTGCTGCAACAGGAGCAATAATGATAGTTGCGGTGATGCTTACGGCTCTTGTGCCTTCCCCGAGCGGAGGCAAAACCGAGAGCCAGAAGAGGGTCGAGCTGAAGACATTCTCCGACGGCTCGAGTGAGGCAAATTTGGTATTCTCGCTGCCGGGGGACCAGCGGATCTCGCTCCGTCTCCCTAAGAGGATATCCATCCTCAGCGCGGAGATGGACGTGAGCGGCGGCCCCAATACGTAGAATGAGAGCTTCGTCCATACGGAGAAAGCCGATTTTGAGGAGTTCAGCCCCATTTACCGCCTGGATATCAACACCACGCCGGGGAACGTAACTCTAGCAAAGCCCTACGACGACGGCTTCGATGTAGGGGAGCTGGACCAGAGGTGGAGGTGGCTCAACCCACCCGCACCGTACGACGTGGGCAATCAGGTCCCCGGCCACCTCAGGGTGGTCGCCAGCAGCAACACCACATTCTGGGGAAGCCAGACAAACGGGAGCCTCCTCTGGCAGAACATGTCGGGCGGCTATGGCTGGAGGGTCATCACCAGGCTCACCAGCGCCCCCTCGCACCCCCTACAGAGAGCGGGCATCGTGGTGTTCACCAGGAGCATAGAGTGGATAGAATTCTCATACGGAATGCTCCCCGAGGGCCCCGGGATAATTAGGGTGAGCACGACCGGGGGGGTGTCCACACAGGTCAACACATCGCTCAGCAACGTGAGCGTATGGCTCCAGATAGAGAAAATCGGCTCCGGAACCTGGCGATTCCACTATTCAGTGAACGGCGAAAACTGGACGCTCTTCAGTGCCGCAAATCTGAGCAAGACCTTCTCCGGCTCACCGCCCCTTCAGGTGGGGCTGGCAGTGATGGATGGGAACTCAGGGAGGGGCCACACCGCGGACTTTGACTTTTTCTGGACTGACCAGTACTATCCCAACGGCTACATGACATCGCCCGTGATGAGATTCGGCGGCGTGGTGCAGTCCGCGGCGCTGAGGTGGAACTTCAGTATCCCCAGGACCGGTTTCAATGTGACCATCGGCGCAAGGCTCGCTTCCGGCCAGCAGACCTTCTCGCAGCTATCCAACGGCGCCCCGCTCAACTTCACTGGAGAGGACTCGAGCCTGATTTATAACGTAAGCTTCGTGGCACCAACCTCGGCCCCCAACGGGACTCCCGTGCTCACGGACATTAGTGGCGATGTCACCGTCTGGCACAATCCTGAGAACTGCTCCGTGGACATCGGGGCCGACGGGACGGCCGAGTGGAGGCTTAACGGGACCCTCGGTGCAGCCCCGTGCCGTGTCTGCTTTACAGACGCTCTGAGCGCGGCGGTCGAGGCCGCCAAGAGCGATGCGCAGGGGCTGGTTGAGATTCCGATCAGAGTGAGGTCTAAGGCGAAGGGCGTAGTCCAGCTGAGCAACCTCACGATCGCCTATGTTTTCAACTCCCCTCCGCTGGCCCCGAACCTCCTTTCTCCAGAGAATTGCATATACATTACCACCCCTACTCCCACATTCACGCTGCGTACCACGGACCCAGACGGGGGAACGATATGGTTCGAGCTCGAGGTATACTATAAGGGAGCTACCGCCCCCATCCACAGGACGCACCAGTTCGCAAATGCGGCGGGCTGGACCGCTATCAATTACACCTCCGGAGAGGAGGCGAGCTACACGGTCCCTGTCCCCTACAAGCTTGCGAGCGAGAAAACATATCTGTGGAGGGCGAAGGCGAACGACGACTGGGCCTGGGGCCCATGGTCGGAATTCATGGAGTTCACCGTTGACACCACTCCCCCTGTAGGTCTGGTAATCGACGACGGTGCCGAGACCTCGGACACGACCAGCCTCTACGCCATTCTGGCCTTCACCGATGAGGAGTCATGGGTGATAAAATACGAGTATGGTCTAGGGACATCAAAGAATTCACCAAGCATAGTTCCCTTCACGGAGACCAGCGAGAGCAGCGTCACGGTGCGCAACCTGACGCTCATTTATGTGCTCAAGTACTACTTCATCGCCAGGGCCATGAATGGCACGGGCCTCTGGTCGGACTACGTCACCTCCGACGGATTCTCTCTGAGAAGAGGGGCTGTGAACTACCCCCCTAGGGTCTCCATAAACCATCTTGCGGAGGGAGAGACCCTCTCGGGCATGGTCACCATCTCGGGCAATGCCAGCGATATAGAGTTCCTGGACACCATCACCGTTTTTGTTCAGATAGACGGCGGGGAGTGGCTCGAGGCTGACGTAAACCAATCTTGTAGCCTCAGGATAGACACCACGTGCTTCGATGACGGACCCTACAAAATTATTGCGAGGGCGTGGGACGGGAAATCCTACTCCGAGCTCGCGATGGGAAACGTGAGCTTCAGGAACAGGTACGGGATCGAGCTCGTTTCCGTGGAGCCAGCCGCCCGAATTCAGCTCGCGGAGAACTCCAGCCTGACCTTCGCGATAGAGGTTCGCGACCCCCTCAAGCGCCCCTTGGAGTATCGATGGCTCCTCGATGGCGCTCTACGGGCCGGGGAGGAAGGCTCCTCTTTCACCTTCCAGCCCTCCTACACGGACGCGGGGGAGCACAATGTGACGGTCTCGATGCACACTACTGGTGCCGAGCTCAACTACACTTGGATCGTGACAGTGCTGAACCAGAATAGGCCCCCGAGCGCCTGCATTTCCCTCCCCATCCACCAGGAGCGTTTCAGGGTGAGGGAAAATGTGACTTTTGACGCCACTGGCTCCTCTGACCCCGACCCCGACGATAACCTGAGCTACCACTGGGAGTTCGGGGACGGCACGGGCGCAGACAGCCCGAGAGCCACGCATAAATACCTGAAAGCGGGGAAATACATCGTGACGCTCCGCGTCAGTGACTTCTACACCTCTGACAATCAGACGGTGGAGATCAGAATTCTGGAGAGGTCCGTGGCCACGACGGGCTGGTTCTCCGATTACGGTCCCCTCGTCGGTGCGGCAGTGCTCCTTCTCCTCTGCCTCACCCTCGTATTGGCCGTCCTGGGCTGGGGGAGGTTCGAGAGAGCGAGGGGCAGGGCACCGGAAGGAGGCGCCCAGTTACCTCTTTCCCCCGCGGGGGAGGTCCATACAGCGTCGAGCCCTGTGGAACACCGTGGAGTGGCGCTCTCGCCTGTGGAAAGAAAGGCGGTAAGAACCACAGGCGCGATGGGATTCGTCGTTGAGGAGGTTTTCCTTGTCTATCGCGATGGTCGCCTCATCGCTCATGACACTCGCCGAATCTCGCCGAGGGTCCCGGAGCTGCTCATAGGAATGTTGACGGCGATTCAGCACTTCGTGAAAGAGTCGCTGGCGGAGGAGGGCGAGCTGGGGAGCCTGCAGTATGGGGACGTTGAAATCATACTCGAGAGGGGGAAGAAAATATTCCTGGCAGTTGTGGTCAAGGGCCACCCCCCGGGCGAATATCGCGAAATCATGAGGGATGTCCTCCGGAACATCGAGGCTCAGTACTCTGCCCTGGTCGAAACATGGGACGGCGTCCTGGCGCCCTTCACAGGTGTGAAGAAAATGCTCCTGCCCCTCTTCGACGCGGTCTCGGAGCTCGCACCGCCATCCAGAAAGGAGACGATCGAGATGCACTCCGCGGTGGAGTTCTTCCAGGGATACATCAAGGTTAAGGTTGCAGTAAGGAACGCATCGAGCTCAGTCATCACCGGTGTGGAGTTCGAACCCATTTATGATGAAAATGTTTTCAGGCTAGTTAAGGTTGAGCCGGAGTACCCGATGAAGAAGGGAAAGTTCGACTTCGGGCTCGTGAACCCGGGCGTGAAAAAACGGTTGCGCTCTATCTGGAGCCACTGATATGCACCGAGGGCTTCATTGAGGGGGTGGTGCGCTATAAGGACGCGGAAGGGAACCTCCAGTCCGATCTCCTGAAAAAGAAGAAGGTTGAGGTGATCTGTCCCCTTTTCTACACTGACGAGAACATCAACACAGCCATGCTGCGCCGGCTCATCAGCGAAGAGCTGACGCAGCAGGACAGCAAAATCTATTATGTCCGGAATATAGAGCGGTCCTATGCCATAGCGAAGGAAGTGTTTCGCGAGAGGCTGCTAAGACCCGTTCGTGAATTCGTCGACGATACTGGGACCATACGCGAGGCCTGGTTCTACGGCGTCACGCAGGAGGGGAGGAGGCGTACAGTCATCAAAGTCTCGGCGAACCACACGAAAAATATACTGGAGATATTCGTTGCGGCGCCCGGGAAGCTCCTCCTGACGGGCTGCCTCGCCGAGATAGGATGGGAGGTCTCGGCCAGGCTCGAGAGGGATGGTCTCATCACAGGTGCGCTCATGGATATGGCTAAGAAGGAGGAGGTGCTGCGGGAGACAATCTCTTTAATTGAGAAATACTCGGAGGCAGAGCTGGAAGCCGGGGATACAGAGCAGTGGGGCAAGGATAGCGAAGGGACCGAATGTCCCGGCGAGGGGGAGTGAGGAATTGCGAGTTGGCGGTGGCGCCGGCCGCGGGGAGGGTGGGGGAGCGAGGGCATTGCTCTGGTATAGAGAGCTCGCCTTCCGGTGAGCCCCGCGCGGGCATAAGGGCGGCTGCGATTGGAACAAGCCGGCAACTTCCGGGGTGCGCCTCACTGGGAAATTACGGGATAGTAAACACCCTGATAGTTTAATTAACTCCAAAGTCTTTACCCAAAATTAATGCGCAAAGCAACAGTCATCATCATCTCCGTCGCGCTCGCGCTACTGGTGGTGGCCTCGCTGGCGCCTCAGATGGCGCCGAAGTCCGACAACCCCTGCGCCGAGTGCCACGGCGGCGGTTACTGGCAGTACTTGGACATCGTCGAGGGCGCCGCTGAGGAATCGATTCCCTCCAGCCTCGACGCTAGCAGTCCGCGCAACGTGACCATTGTCATAAGGAACGAGTGCAGCAAGGCCGAGTACGGGACCCTGGAGGGCGTCTCCGCGACCCTCCGCTCGAGGGACGGGAGGTTCAGGGTAGCGGTCCCTACGGTCGAGCTCGGGAGCCTCGCGCGCGGGGCCACCGCGAAGGCTTCGTGGGAAATCACCGCTGCAAAGAGCGGGACGGACGCCTTTATCATCACCGCGCAGGCCGTGAACCCTCACTTCGAATGTCGCTTCACAGACTCATATTCCCCACCGCCTGAAATCGTCGTGGAGGCTCCCGCACAAAACTCTCCGCCCTCAATTGCGCTTGGGGCGGAGCTCGAGGGGAGAAGGCTGAGCGGGGGGAGCGCCTGGACCGTCACATGGAACTGCAGTGACGAGGAGTTGGAGGGGTGCACGGTGCAAATCTTTTTCTCAACCGACGGCTTCGTTCACTCCAACGAGAGTATCGGCTCCGCCCCCGCCCTCCAGCGCAGCCTTGTTTGGACCCTACCCCGAATCAACGCGGAGGCCGCGAGGCTCAGGGCTTTCATAAAGGACAGGGAGGGGCTTGGCTTCTGGAGCCCGCCGGGAGGACCCTTCGCAATCGACTCCACGCCACCGTCGGTGCTCGATGTTCTGCCACCCGACGGCGCAGTCAACGTCAGCGCGGGCTCGCCGCTCATCGTCCGATTCTCCGAGCCGGTGCACCGCGCGAGCGCCGAGCTTGCGCTCAAGACGCTACCAAGCCCGGGCGGAATGTCCTTCTCGTGGAGCCCGGACAGCATTACAATGAGCGTCGCCCACGAGCCTCTGCACCCCGAGACGCTGTATGAGTGCGAGCTGGGCACTGAAGTCAAGGATCTCTCGGAGCCCGGAAACTACATGGCTAGAACCTTTGCGTGGTCATTCACAACCGGAGCCACCGGAGGCGTTAGGCCCGAAATCGCCCTGCTCTCTCCCTCGAGCTGGGAGAGGTATTACTGGAGCGACACAATCAACGTCAGCTGGAGCGCCTGGGGCGGGGAGGGGAATCTGAGCACGTCGCTATCCATCTCCGGCAACGGCACAGAAGGGCCGTTTCAGGAGCTGGTGTCGGGCCTCCCAGCCTCCGGCACTCTCGAGCTACCCGCTCCAGAGCTCGTGTCTGATACATGCGTGCTGTGCGCCACGGTAATGGATGGCGCTGGCCGGAGCGCGAGCTCTTTGTCCTCGCCATTCTCAATTGCGCCGCCCCTTTCTCTCGCGGCCTCCTTTCCCCCCGAGGGCAGCGAGCTCGAGGAGGGGGACGTGGTGGAGCTCTCATGGAGTGCGTCCGGAGGGCATGGGAAAGTGACGGTTCGAATCGATTTCAGGCCCTCGCCGGGCGCGGGCGAGGAGCCCGTTGCTGCAGGGCTCGAGCCCAACGGGAGCTATCTATGGACTGTCCCCGGGGTCCACGCTGGGGCGGCGGTCCTGATAATCAGGGCCTCCGACGATTGGAACGGGACCGTGGAGCAGGTCTCTCCCCCCTTCAAAATTTACTTAGAGGAGCCGCCACCCACGCCCGCCAACCTGCCCCCCGTGGCGGCGTTCTTTATAGAAGGAAACAGGGTTGTTGCAGGGAGGGAGGCGACCTTTAACGCGGGGCCCTCCTGGGACCCAGAGGGTGACCCTCTGAGCTTTCTCTGGAGCTTCGGAGACGGCTCCGCGACCCTCCTCACGACCGACCCAATCGTCAGGCACACATACGCAAGGACCGGGGCCTATATCGTCACCCTGACCGTCAGCGACGGGGCCCGTGAGGCCCGTGTCGCCGTGACCATTCTCGTGGAGGCCTCCGCCGCCTCGACAGCGGCCCAGGAAGTGGGGGCTCCTCCCGCCCTCGTTGGACTTGCCATTCTCTTCGCCGGCTCCCTCGGAATCGTTTACGCGCTCGCGGGCGGGCGCGAGCGGCCCGCGCGCGCCGGTGAAAAGGAAAGGAAAAAGCGGAAGGGGAAGCCAGAGGAGAGGATGGAGAGAAGAGTGGAAGAGGAAAAGGGGGAGAAGCGGGAGGTGGGCTGATGCGATGGCCGAACGCCGGAATTCTCGCCGTCGCCGCGGGCCTCCTCCTAAGCGCCATTGCAGCCTCCGCCTTCTCGCCGGCCGCGACGAGGTGCGGGAGCTGCCACTCGGGCGGCAGCCCGGCCGGGGGCTACGTCCTGACACCGCCCGGAGTTGAAATAGAGTGCCCCCCTGTATGGCCCCCGGGGAGCCATTTCACGGTGAACCTGACTGTCTCCCATGCCGGGGGCTACGAGCTCAGGGGAGCGAAGGCGGCGGTCTCTCTCTCCGGCCCCGGTGGGCTAGGCACCGGCGAATTCCCCCAGCTCTCCCTCGGAGGCCTCAACGACACCGGCGGGCGGCTCCGGGCAAGTTGGCGCGTCGACACTGGAAATGAGACCGGAGTGCTGATGGTCAATGTGACCTTCCTCTGCCGGCTCCATTACACCCACATCGACGTCGGCTCGGGCGACGAGGGCCTCTGGGCGGTCGTCGAGCCACGCGCCGTCTCCGTGAGACCGGTCTCTCTCGTCGCTTCATGTGGGGAGCTCAAGCTCGAGGCTGGCTCGAAGGCCCTGAGGGAGCTGAGACTCAGGGCCCTCTCGCCTGTCACAGAACTCAAGGTGACCCTGCCCCCAGGTCTCGAGAGAGTGGTGGATATTGAATTCTCGCCCGGGGCGCTCGACGCAGGGGAGGAGGCGGTGCTGGGCGCTAGAGCGTTGCGGGGCGGCGGGACGATGGGCAACGGTCTTCTCACCCTCTCATGGAAGAACGCCACGGGCTCGCCTGATGCGATGGGGATAGCGGTGAGGGTGGTCCCACCCCCCTCCGGCCCCGGAGGCTCAGGGAGCCCCCTCAGGCTCGCGGGCAGGGCGACGGGAATTCTCTCGCTTCTGCTCCTGATTGCGTCGCTCGCCCTCGGCTTCGTCAGGAGGGGCGGGAGGGTGAGGGTGAGGCTGCACTGCGCGATATCCTTATTCCTTCTAGCGCTAGCAGTTTACCATGGTGCGCTACTCGTCCTTGGACCCTACAGCTCAGTTTCATGGAACTTCTACATTCTGCTAGGCTGGGCATCCGCGATATGGATGGGCGTGGCCTCGGTCAACGGGCTGCTGAGGAGATGGATGACCAGAATACTCGGGGCGGGGGGCTGGCGCTGGATTCACAGAATCGCCACGCTCGTGGCGCTCGTAATGGTGATAATCCACGCCATCAGCATCGGGACCGATTTCAGATTCCTCCGGGGCCTCATGGGCCATGAGGGCGGAAGCGGATGGAGGGGAGGGGGCTGAGGTTGCCGCACGAGCTCGACTCGGTTATGCTCTTCGTGCACCCGCCCATAGCGATTGCGGGCCATGTGATGACCTTCGCATATACCGTCCTACTTTTCCTCAAAATACCCCGGAGGCGCGCCGTTCTCGCCGGGGTGGCGGCTTGGTTGCTGGTCCTTCTTGGCCTCGTGACTGGTATGCTCTGGGCCTGGTCGGCCTGGGGCTCGCCCTGGTCCTGGGACCCCAAAGAGACCGCAATGCTCCTTCTCTTTCTGGCGCTGACGGGCGCGCTCGGGGCGCGAATCGAGGGGAGGAAGACGCTGGCGCGGTGGCTGGCATTGACCGCCTGCCTACTTAGTATATGTACTGTTCTGGTCTCTTTCCTCCCCGCCGGTCTCCACTCCTTTGTAGGGGGGTAAAAGTATGATAGAACATAAGGCGGTTGCAAGCCGTGTTGAGCCCGCTTCGAGAGAGGAGCGAGGATGTTTGGGGAGTGATACCGGAGAAAAAATGACATCGGAGGTGGTGACCTGGGTATACTGAATTTTCTCGGAAGAAAGGACGACTTTTCAACGGTGAAAAAACAAAGGGGTGCCCCCACGGGTCCCACTAGCGCTGCGTCACCGACGACTTTGAAAGAGTAAAACGCTCAATCGAGGAAATTCTAGAGAGCGGGGGGAAGAGCCCAGGAAGGGTCAGGTAGTTCGGGTACAACATCGAGCACCGGCGGAGGATGGAGAACGACACTTGGGGAATAATATCTGAGGGCGACACGGGTAGGACGATGACCATTTGGGTCAATGCCTCCCTATGGACGGCCTTCCCCCTCCCCGATATATATTCCGCCTCAAAGGCGACGATAACCGAGATAAATCAGTGGAAGAACCTGATCGAGGGCTGGCTCCGCTTGAATCTGAAGGACATGAGTCTCACCGTCTTCGACCCCTTCTTCTATCTTCATAGAGGGAGGATAAAGAAGGAGTCGAACCTTCACTTCTCTGCGCTGGCCTACACCATCCAGCCAGTCAAGGAAGTTTTACTTCGCCTCTCCGAGGAGGGGAGGAGGGAGCTGGGTATTCCGCATGACTATATCACGACAAAAGAGGCCTCAATTATTTTTCCGCTCAAGGGCGCGGCAATAGACGACTATGCGGGTCTGATGCCGGTTGTGGAAAGAAGAGAGGTGGAAATATGGGGAGAGAGGGGCCATGTCTTCGCCGGGCCTCTGATAAATTCCAGCCCTCCCCTCATGCCCCCTATCGTAGCCACTCGGAGGGTCATTCAGGGAAGGGTTCCGGAGGTTGGTGAGGAGCTTTTCGCCTATGTATGGTTGATAGGTGCCGCGGAAAAGGGGGATTTCGAAATCAATGGAACCCTGGTCGAAGGTAGCAGCGGGCTAGATGGGTGAAGCACTCCGTCTTTGACTGAAGATGGGGAATTCCAAGCCCGGATTTTATAGTCAAGTAATTCACTCATGCTTCCAGAGAGGCGATTCTAGGCCCAGAAGCTCCCGGCAGGAAAAGCTCCACGACAGTGGAGGCCTGCCGAAGGTGGTCAGGAGAACCGGGACAATGGCCGGCCGGTGGGGGACCAGGAGGGGTGACACCGTCGTCATTCCCGCCCCCATCAAAGTGGACGAGCTCATGAAGAGGGTTCCTGAGGGAAAGCTCGCCACCATCAACCAGCTCAGAGCCGCGCTCCCGAACAAGCGCGGGGCCACAATCGGCGGCCTCATAACCGCAGGCATATTCGCGCGCATCGCAACGGAGGCAGCGGCCGAGCTCGCCTCGCCCTGGAAATGTAGCAATCCCCTACTTTCGCACCCCGAAGCCGGGCGACGAAATCGACAAGAAATATCCTGGGGACTTTAGGGGGCAGGGGGGGCTGCTAATGGCCGAGGGCTCTGGAGTGCTCCGGAGGGGCGGGAGGCTCTTCGTTGCCGATTTCGAACGGCATCTTGCGGAGTTCTGAGCCCGGGCGCAGACCTCCGGGGGCGTCCTGGAACACCGCTCCTACTAGGGCGCCAGGGGCAGGCGGGCGCCGAGGCGCCGAATTCCAATTATTTATATAGGATGAACAGGCTAAGCTATACGGGAGGAAAATGGCCGGGTCGAAAGAGAGCGAGAGCGGCGCTGACAGCAAACCCCCACCGCCATTTCTCATCTATAGAAATAAGCTCTATGTTCTCTCTAAGAAGCCTCCCTCGTTGAACCACATCGAAGCCGAGGAGGAGAGGAGGGCCATTAGGGAAGAGGAGCTCCATATCGGTGGCCCAAGACGGGATGTGGTTGCGCGCCCGCGAACGCCGAGGCGTCTATGCAGAGCGGCGAGGCCCCGGCCCTATGTAAAAGGATGTCTGAGGCACATTGAAAAGCCGCACCCCCACCTCTGCCCGGCGCCGCCGAGGAAAAGGGTTAGGAGGCTCCTTCCCCGGAGCATCGAGTGAAAACCCCTGAGCTGAGTCTATTTATTACTGGACGGACTCAGAAAAGAGTGTGTTGTTCGGGGCCTGGTATTCTCCACATGCCCTTCTCTAAAGGGATATCTAAAGAAATTCAGTGATGAGAATCACAAGGTCACAAGGCGCCGGTGGGAAGGGTGGGGGGAGGGAGGGCGCTCCAGCCCAGGCCCGGCTAGAGGGATATCCTCCCCCTCTTCATGAGTTGCTCGAACGCTTCCTCCCTCTTCTTCTCAACACGCTCCGGGTCGAGGAGCGCCTCTCTCGCGAGTCTGTTCTGCTCCTCGATTATTCGCCGGGCCTCGCGCGCCTGCAGCCTCCTCTCGCTTCTCAGGCTCAGGATTTTCTCTCTCATCTCCACAGCCTTTTTGTGGAGTGCGTCCGCTCTCTCCTTCATCTCAAGGAATAATTTATGCTTCTTGTCGGCCTCGTTGTGAAGGGCGGAGCAGTCCTCTATGAGCTTTATCATCCTCTCGTGGAGCTGCTGCGCCTCACCGTAGTGCTTGACGACCAGCGCGTGCTCTTCGTCAGCTTTCTTGAAAAGCTCGTCGAGGTTGGCGTCCATCTCACCCAGCTCCACCCTCACCCTGTCCTGCTGCTGGAGCTCGACCTCGAGTCTGCGGAGCTCCTCCATCCTTTTTTTTATGTCCTTTATGAGCTCCTTCTCCTCCTCCAGCGTGAGAACCTGGGTCTGCTGCTTTAGGTCCAGAATCTCGATCTCGGCCTTCTTCGCGGCCGCCTCCCGAGGCAGGTCCGGATAGACCTTTCCCCCGCGAGCCCTCTTCTGCTTCAGCAGCTCCCTGGCCTCCTCGTGCAGCCTGTCCCTGAGCCTCTTGTGCTCTCTGAGGAGCCTGACATGCTCGTCCCTCTCCTGCTTCAGCTTTTGGACCAGGTCCAGTAGCTCCCGCTTACGCTTGTTGAGGGCGTTCCTCTCCTCCCTCGCCACCTCCGCCAGCCTATTGAACTCGTCCCTCTTCGCCACTAGCTCCCCGAACTTCCTCTCCGCGCTCTCGAGCTCAGCCCTGCGCGCCTTCGCCCTAGCCTGCTCGTCATCCCGCATTTAGGAACCCCCTTCCTCGACCCATTTCTTCTCTTTTTTTCCGAACCTCCTCGGGTCCCGCCGCCCGCCCGAGCGTGCCGAGCTTGTCCGGCCACGCCGCTCCGAATCTATTTCACTGCCCCTTCCACCTCCCCCGCTGGCCCCTCTCCCCCGCCCTCTCACACGGGCTATCTGGGAAGCAACCGCCCCGGCGATGAAGCCCGCGTCTATATTCACAACAACAAGGGGAGCGCAGGACTGGAGCATCGCGTAGAGAGCAGACCTACCTCCCCTAGCAATACCGTACCCCGTCGAGACCGGAACCCCTATAACGGGTGCGTCGACCATGCCCGCGACAAGTGTTGGAAGGGCCCCCTCCCTCCCCGCGACCACAACATAGACGTCCACCCCCTCCCTCCTCATCTTTTCCAGAGCCTCGAACGCTCTGTGGACGCCCGCGACGCCGACATCGTGGGCCACGACCACTCTGCACCCCAGCTCCTGTGCAATGACCCGGGCCTCCTCCGCGACCCTAAAGTCGGAGGTGCCCGCGGAGAGAACACCGACGACCCCAGCCTTCTTTGGTGGCTTGAACCCATCTCTCTTCAGGACTACCACCTGAGCGGCCTCGTGGACCTCGCAAGCTCCTGAGATGCCGCCCCGGAGAGTCATCTTTCTTAGGTATCTAATCACGGCAGGGGACGCCCTTGTGACTATGGCCCTCCCGGT
The DNA here is from genome assembly GCA_038851035.1 of Thermoplasmata archaeon. Lineage (NCBI taxonomy): Archaea > Methanobacteriati > Thermoplasmatota > Thermoplasmata > Thermoplasmata archaeon. Next base: position 54,230 of record JAWCLH010000010.1, on the reverse strand, counting down.
TCTCTCCAGCATTGCCCTAGCGATCGAAGCCACCTGCTCAACGCTCTTCCCCTCCGCCAAGACCACCTCCGGCACGCCGGTCCTCTCCTCGCGTGAAGGGTCTATGCAGGCAAAGTCCCCAACCCTCATCCAGACAACACAACACCGAACCCCCCATTAAATCTTTTGAGAGGTGGGAGGCCCCAGCCGGGCTCGTCAATGTACCAGGACCATCCATTGCCCATTCCCGAATTCCTTTTAAATTCTGCTCCACTGTTTCAATTATACAAGAATATATTCATAGAAAGGGATTTATATTGATTGTTGTGTATATAAAGCCGGGACGCACCGGAGTGGAGACTGCATGTATGAAAGAAGCGTTGCGGCGATTTTGTGCATGGCTCTTGCGGGGCAGCTTCTTTTTCCATTCATAACGCCCGCGGCGCGTGGTGAAAGGGCAGCCCCGGACCTGACCCTGAGCGAGGAAGACATAGCATTCTCGAAGAACAAGCCCCTGCTCAACGAGACGATCCAGATAAACGCTACGGTCTGGAACATGGGCGGGGCCAATGCCACATCCGTTAGGGTTAGGTTCTACGACGGGGACCCCTCGGGCGGTGGCACGACCATAGGCTCTGACCAGATAATTGACAACGTCCCCTCCAACGGTTCCGGCGTTGCGAGGGTGAACTGGAGCACCGTCGGCGTCTCTAATGGATACCACTGGATATACGTGGTCGTCGACCCAACTAACTCGATATCGGAGGAGAACGAGACCAACAACTCCGCCCGGGCGCAGGTATTCATCAACCTTGCCCCCACGGCCAGAATCACCCTGCCGCAGAATGTAAGCGCCAGCGCCCTCACCTTCCAGGACATCACCTTCCTCGCCTACAACTCCAGCGACCCCGATGGCAATATCACAGCCTGCTTCTGGAGCTTCGACGACGGGAACGACTCGAGGGGCTGGGAGGCCAGCCACTTTTGGAGTAATGACGGGGTATATAATGTGACGCTCCTCGTCACGGACGACGCCGGCGGAACAGACACAGACGAAATTCAGATTACCATCTACAATAGAGCGCCCATTGCGGTCGCCTACGACCAGCTTGTCCAGACCCTCGACATCGTCACTCTCGACTCAGCAAACTCCACCGACCTCGACGGATACATCACCGCCGCCAAGTGGACTCTTCACAACGGGACCACGCTGAACGGCAAGAAGGTCACCACGGTCTACAAGCAGGATGGCATCTACCCCGTCCAGCTGACCGTGACCGACGACGACGGCGCGACCAACTCAACCACAATCTACATAACCGTCTTCAACAGGGAGCCCGTGGCGAAGATAAATGTCTCCACCAATCATATAAACACCTCCGAGAGCATCACCTTCGACGGCTACAAATCATATGATCTGGATGGCTATATCTCCAACTACACATGGATATTCCCCGGAGGGGGGAAGGAATACGGCGTGAAAACCACGCACAGGTTCGACGTAGCCAACGGCTCCTACGAGGTAACCCTCGTGGTCGTTGACGACGACGGGGCAATCGGCTCGGCAAAGACCACTGTTCGCGTCGGCAACATACCCCCCACCGCCGTCGCTGGACTGGATACAATCGTGCTCACGTACGAGAACATAACCTTCGACGCCACCCGGTCCTTCGACCCCGATGGCCTCATCGTGAATTATTCCTGGGACTTCGGCGATGGGGGCTTCTCGAGCAGCGCTTTCACCCACCACTTCTACACCAACAACGGCGTCTACAGGGTCGTCCTGATAGTGACGGACAACGACGGGGCCACCGCCCGCGACAGCTTCACCGTAACCGTCCTCAACCGCCCCCCCTACGCATTCTTCCCCGATATCATCGTGGACACCCTGCAGAACGTGAGCCTGAACGCGAGCCAGTGCCACGACATGGACGGCTATCTCGTCAACTTCACCTGGGAGCTCGGCGGGGGCCAGCTGCTCTTCGGCCCGGAGGTCATCATCTCGTGGACAAAGAGGGGAACCTACTCCGTGACCCTCACGGTCCGGGACGACGACGGCGCCACCGCGTCCCACACCTTCAACGTCACCGTCAGGAATACACCCCCGGTGGCCCTCTTCAGCTTCTCCCCACCCACCCCCTCCGAAGGCGAAACGGTGGTCTTCAACGCCAGCGGCTCCTACGATAGGGATGGTTCGATAACAACCTACAGCTGGAACTTCGGGGACGGCTCATTCGGGGAGGGCGAGGTGGTGGAGCACGTCTACACAGCCAACAACACATTCCGCGTCAGCCTCCTCGTGATAGACGACGATGGTGGCACGAACAGTTTCTTCCGTAATGTAACAGTGATCAAGTACAACCCGCCGCCAGTGGCCGAGTTCACGTACCAGCCCACCGAGCCCACGACATCGGACCACATCGAGTTCGACGCATCCGCGTCCTACGACCCGGCCCCCGGGTTCATCCGGAGGTACGAGTGGGTCTGGGGGGACGGGACCTCCTCCTATCTCTCCCTCGCGAGGACGAACCACCGCTATTCCGCCCCAGGGAGTTACACCGTAACACTGACGGTGGTGGACGACCTCGGGGCTAAAGCCTCGGTCTCGAAAGAGGTGACGGTGAGGCGGGGGGAGAATAAGCCTCCAGTAGCGGTCATCTACCCCTCCGCGAGCGTTCAGGAGAGCGGGAAACCCATCACGCTCGACGGTACTTCCTCCTACGACCCCGACGGCACTATAGTCAACTACACATGGGACTTCGGGGATGGCACGGGATCCTTCTCCCCACTGGTGACGCATGTCTACTCACACAAGGAAAAGAGCGCGAAGCTATTCATTGTGACGCTGACCGTCACGGATGACCAGGGGGCATTCTCGAGAGCCACCATCAACCTGACGATTACTCCAGAAATACCGCCCAACATTCGGCCTCGGGCGGTCCTCACAGCCGCCCCGACCACCGTGTTCACCAACCAGCTCGTCAGGCTTAGCGCCGCGGGCTCCTCGGACGTGGACGGGACAATCCCGGAGGACGGCTATACCTGGAGCTTTGGCGACGGGGAGCTAGGGAGCGGTCTTGAGGTCTTTCACAGGTACGCGCGGCCGGGGATATACGTCGTTCTGCTGACCGTCAGGGACAACCGGGGTGCCACGGGTAGCGCCACCGAGACGATCTATGTCCTGAACATACCGCCGACGGCCAGGACGGACGAGGACGTGACCACGGAGACGCTCGTGCCCGTCTGGCTGAGCGGGGCAGCCTCCTACGACGCCGACGGCGAGATTATCCTGTACACATGGGACTTTGGCGACGGGACACAGTCCTCAGGAGCCATAGTCTCCCACATCTTCTACCACCCGGGCGTATACACGGTCCGGCTGAGCGTAACTGACGACAACGGGGCCGTTTCATCAGCGACGCTCAATGTTACTGTCAACAACCGACCCCCGATCGCCACTCTCGTCAGCAACAATGCCACGGGCTACGTACTCGACACCCTCCTCTTCGACGGCTCCCGCTCCTCGGACGCCGACGGGAGAATTGTGAACTACACCTGGTTCTTCGGAGACGGGAACCAAGCCTTTGGTTCCATCGTAAACTACGCATTCCTAATCCCGGGCACTTACGTGGTGACGCTCAATGTGACAGACGACTCGGGCAGCAGCTCCGTGGCGAGCATGAATGTGACGATTATAAAAAGACCCCCGCCCGCGAAGCCCGGCGGCGCGCCGAAAGGTTTTATTCCTGGGTTTGAGACAGTTACACTAGCCGCTATTGGTGCTCCGCTCGCCCTCTGGCTAGGAGCCCGAAGAAGGAAAGGACCCGGAGTGCGGTCAGAATTGTAGTAGCTCGCGCTACAAAACCGTTAAGTAAAGACCACCCAATTCCCCTCCGGTGAACTTCAAATGATGATTAGGCCCACAACGCTCACGAGGGGCCTGCCCAAGGATACAAGCTCGATATGCCCCGAGTGCGGGAAGGTTATCCCAGCCAGGATAATCGAGAGGGGCGGAAAAGCTGTGATGGAGAAGAACTGCCCGGAGCACGGCCCCTTCTCGGACGTCGTCTGGTCAGACGCACGGATGTACCTGCAGGCCGAGCAATACGCTGTGGACGGTATCGGTGTCGAGAATCCCTTCATAACCAAAGAGAATCCGGTCTGCCCTGAGGACTGCGGCCTCTGCAAAATTCACCTAACCCACACAGTCCTTGCGAATCTCGACCTAACCAACAGGTGCAACCTGACCTGCCCCGTCTGCTTCGCAAACGCAAACGCGAGCGGGTACGTTTTCGAGCCCTCTTTCGACGAGGTCCACAAGATGATGCAGATTCTTAGAGCACAGAGGCCCTTGCCGTGCTCGGCCATACAGTTCGCCGGCGGGGAGCCGACGATACATCCTGACTTTCTCAAAATCGTGAGAGACGCTGCGGAGCTGGGCTTCGCGCAAATACAGGTCGCGACCAACGGAATAAAGATGGCCGAGAGCATGGAGTTCACGCAAGCCTGCCGGGATGCGGGCCTGCACACAGTATATCTCCAGTTCGATGGCATGAGCGACGACATTTACCGGAAGACTCGCGGGTGCGAGATGTTGGAAATCAAGAAGAAGGCCGTGGAGAACATTAGGGCGACTAAGGGCCGGAAAATGACAGTATGCCTCGTCCCCACAGTGATAAAGGGAGTGAATGATCACGACATCGGGAACATAGTCAGATATGCAATCGACAACATAGATATCGTTCACGCGGTCAACTTCCAGCCCGTAGCATTCAGTGGAAGAATCTCAAAGAAAGAACTTGAGAAGCAGAGATTCACCCTCCCAGACCTCGCGATAGCGCTCAAAGAGCAGCTTGGGATTATCGAGCCAGAAGACTTCTACACGGTCCCCGCGATGTCCTACCTATCGGAGCTGATATCGCTCATCAAAAACAAGCCCCGGATCACTTTCAGTGCCCACCCCCACTGCGGAATCGGCACATTTGTTTTCGTAGAGAAAAAAGACAAGACCAATATTGTTCCGATAACAAGGTTCGTCAGAGTGAAGGAGCTCCTGGCGGACGTCGCAAAGCTTGCATCTGAGTTGGAGACCAAAAAGGCATCCTTCATCACCCGAACGAAAGAGGCCATAAAATTCTACCAGAATCTCGAGAAAAAGTATGTGATTAAAGAGAAGGTGCCCGAAGGCCTCGATATTATCAAGCTATTAAAGCCGCTGTTCGCGTCGGGCGATAAGAAAGCATTGTCAAAATTCACATGGAATGCTCTGATGATCGGGGGAATGCATTTCCAAGACGCCTACAACTATGACATCGAGCGGGTTAGGAGGTGTTGCATCCACTACGTTGTTCCCGATGGAAGAATCATACCTTTCTGTGCCTACAACTCCGGCCCCATATATCGCACGGAAATCGAATCAAAATTCTCGGTCCCAGTAAAAGTGTGGTTGGAAAGGAATCCAGGACGCACAGTAGTAGAGCCATGTTCATTTGTAAAAAGAAAGAAGTGAAAAAATTTTAATTTATATTTATTAAAATTAAAAAAATTATAAAATAATTAATCATGATATTATTAATCATAATATTATATACCACTTTATTATATAATATGCCTTATACAATATTAAATTATTTATTTGATTTTTATTTTTTACTCTATATTTTTATTTTTTATTGCGTTCTTCTAATAACCTGGCTCTTTGTAACTGGGCCTTAAAACCATTCTCCTTAAGACAAAAAATTAATGAAAAGGGAGAAAGCCAAAAGTAAATTAATGTATTCAAATCGCGTTTAAAGCAAGAAAACATAATGCTTTTACTAACGTATATACATCCGTTAAAATAATCGACTTAAAGTAGTATATATAATGGAAACTGAAGAGAATGCACAAATGTCAAGTAAAAATTAGAGTAATAGAGTTCGGGAGGAAATATACATAATTTATCATTGGGAAATGCCCCGAATGAACGATAACCAGGGAGACTTGATCCAAACGTGAGGGGGAGGTAGCAATGGAAAAGCTCAACGCAATTTATTTAATATATAAACCACCCAACATTGATTCGCAAAATTCAAGGAAAAGGAGTGGGTGAATAACCCATCATCCATCAATTATTAAGATATCCTTAATTTACTTAATGCTATAAATTTATAGACTAAAAAAAATAAAGCTAGTCTTAATAATTTTTTCAAAATACACTTATGAGCCGCAGAGATGGGAATAAATGGCTCTATCATGTACTTTTAGCATAATTAAGGCCTTAAAACCATCAAGATAATGGATAAATATATATATAATAGAAACAATAAGGGCGTATAACTGGGATTATACGCCCATCGGGTCTTCTTATGGCCCCCTATCCTCAGGAACCTCAGGCGCCTTCATATCCTTCCGAGAGCGGAGACGGCTGTGCTGGCCCTGGACAGGGAATTCTTGAAGCCTTCAGGGATCATCTACTCACTGAGAAAAAATCTCGCTATACCATTAGGCAGTATCTATTCCATGTCAAAAATTTCCTCGAGTGGTCCAAGAAGACAGCTGAAGAACTTGACCTCGAGCAACTCGAGAGCTATAGGAGATATCTCTCGGTAGACAGAAGATATTCTAAAAATAGCCTCTATGTTGCCACGATTGCACTCCGGACATTTTTTAAGTTTCTAGGCAAGAATATTGGGGATAAGATAAAACCCCCTAGGCGGGGGCTCCCAATACCCAAATACCTCACGGAAGATGAGATGTCGTGCCTTCTTGCCGCAGCCCATGGGGATAAAAGGGATACGGCAATACTTCTGACTCTCGGCTACTCGGGCCTCCGGGTGGGAGAGCTGTGCGCCCTCGATGTGGAGGACATCGACTTCTCTGAAGGCGTGATAAACGTCAGATCCGGCAAGGGGGATAAGGGGAGGATAGCGCTCATCGACGAAAAAACCATCCAAGCTTTAAAAGACTACCTAGACACTAGAGCAGTCTCCACAGGCCCTCTCTTCATTTCCGCGCGAGGGAAGAGAATCACCGAGAGAAGGGTCGAAAAGCTGGTGAAAAAGTATGCCATGCTTGCAGGAATAAAAAAGACTGTCACGCCTCACGTCCTTCGTCACACCTTTGCAACGGCTCTGTTAAAGCGCGGAGCGGACATAAGAATAATACAGCAGCTACTGGGTCACGCCTCCGTTGCCACAACCCAAATCTATACACACATTGACGACAGAGCTTTGAGAGAGGCGTATAAAAAAGCAAAACCAAAATATTAAATGCAATAATATATATAATGATATTATTTAAAATGATTTATATAAACAAAGAATAATCAAATGAATAATATATTAATTAATATATTATATCAATTTAATTAGTTAATTGCATTTTATTTTTCCCACCATCCGAAAAAATGATATTCGAAAGTGATGTTCTTGGTCGCTCGCTGGAGGTCGGATGGAGAAGCTAAGAGAGGCTCTCGAGCAGCGCTTGGGAAGGGCGGAGCTCGAGTCGAGGCTTGAACTCCTGCGGAGGGAGACTGAGGGCCTCTTAGACGAGCCCGCCCTACTCAGTCTCATCGCAGATGAGGAGAGTTTGAACCGCCAGCCCTTCACCCCCCTCAGAGACCTCCGCCCCGGGACTCCAGTTTTTATCCGTTGCACCGTAGATGGTATCGGCCCGATAAGGGAGTATCGAAGTTCATCCGGTACGGGCCGTGTCCGGAAGCTCTCCGTATCTGACGAAACCGCCTCGCTCCAGCTGACCCTCTGGGGCGATGAGACTGAAATTGTCGAGCGGCTCGGAATAGCGCCCGGGGTCACCCTGCGTGTCCTTTCCGGAGTTTTCAAGGAAACGGCATTTGGCCCCGAAATCCATGTCGGGAGGAAAGGCTTCATTGTTGTGGAGCAGACGCCCGCCGCCCGACCCCCCTCACCCGCAACAATCGGCGGGCTCCGCAATCTGACCAATCCCGGGGACAGGGTCACGGTCCAGGGCGTTCTCACGTTTTTTTCTTCCACTGGCGGGGGGAGGGCCCGCACAGTGCTCGCGCGCCTCTTCGACGGCACGGGCGAGTGCGAGGTTGAGTTCTCTGGTCTCCCTCCAGAGAGTCTGAATGGTCTTGCCCCGGGCGTGGAGGTCGAGCTTTCCGGTGCATTCGTTAGCCACGACAAGCGATTTCCCTCTCTCATATGCACATCCGGAACAACCGTCAGAATTGTCCGATGAAGGCGCGACTGTGGAGTCCTGAATTAAGTTCCTCTCGTTGATTTGAGTTCATGTCCCAGACCCCCTCTCTACTGTGAATCCCTCTTCCAATAAGATAGGCAGGGGCATATCTGGCAACCATCTTGATGTTCTCCCTGATGAACGCCCTTCTCTTTACAGGCCACATCTTCCTGATGAACGCCTGGAACGGCGTCTCGCACTCCTCGAGCCTGAGGCTCCAGTGCGGCCTTCTGTAGTTATAGTAGCTTAATGCCCTCTCAAGCCTCCCGAAGTGCCGGATGAGCCTCATCATGGTTCCAGCCGCCTTCTTCACTTTCCCGTTGGATTGAGGATGCTTCACCCTGGCCTTCACATGTGCTATCCCATTCTCCTCGAGCCATTTCTGGAACTCGTTCAATCCCGGTTCCGCACAGCTCTCTCTTGGTAAGGATGTGAATTGTGTTCCATGGTCGGTCATGAGCTGTTTGGGCTTACCATATGCTGCCACCGCCTTTTTGAGGGCTCTTAGACTATTCTGAGCGGTGGCATTTTTATATGAGCCGGCGCCCACAAGCAGCCTTGAAGCGTCGTCCTCTATAAGAATTACATACGCACCCCCAATCTCGACCCAGTCAGGGTGCCAGAGAGAGTTGCTGTGCTTCCTCTCATACCGGACCCACTTCCGGCGTCTCTGCTTCCTGGGTTCATCTTTTGCCAGTCCATTCTCTTTAAGGATCCTGTGAATGCGGTTGTGTGGGATATGTATCCCCTCCTCACCCTCAATTGCCTTCT